>DGTB01000022.1:0-9383 GCA_002394185.1 Bacteroidales bacterium UBA4347
CCTGCCCATCACCGACATGGACACCGCGCGCTACGACTTCACGTGGGGCAAGGTGGTGCTGCCGTTCGCCAACGAGCTCTGGACACAGACCGACTACAGCACGGTGGTCACCGGCTGGAAAATCACCTCCGTCACCAAGAACGGCACCTCCTACAACATCTTCAACATCCCCGCCGATGAGCCCTACAACTTCGCCGACCGCGGCAATCCCCAGAAGGACATCTACAATGCCACCAACAACCCCTACATCTTCGCCCAGGGCGGCAACTACATAGTGCCCTACGGTGTGACGGCCATCAGCATCGAGGCCAACTTCGCCACAGCCTACTACCTGAGCGACGCCCGGTCGGACTTCGGCTACAACAACTCCTACGGCGGCCAGACCGACCTGGGCTGGGCGGTGCCCACCTCCTACCACAACCGTACGGTCTACACCGACCTCAACACCCTGGTGAACGCCCTGAGCAACAGCACCAACCCCCACAGCCAGGCCATCGTGCTGGTGGGCAACTACCACTACAACCAGAACACCATTGGCGGTGTGCGTTTCGACGCCCGCAAAGCCGTCACCATCATGAGCGTGGACGAGGACCGGAACCAGGAGCCCGACTACGGCTGGTACTCCTACCACACCACCGACCGTTCGGCGATACCTCCCATACGCTTCGACTTCGTGCCCAACATCGGCATGGGTATGGCCGAGCGCGTCAACGGGTCCACCCCCTATCCCACCATCGGCATCTGGCACGGCAGGGGATGGTTCGAGCTGACCGAGACCTGCGTCAGCTTCATGAGCGAGTGCGAAATCAACGACGGCGCCTTTACCAACAACGACGACCACGGCAACAACCGCTGGATAGCCAACAGCGGCTACTTCATCCAGATTGTCCGTGCCCGAAGCGGCAACGCCAACAAGTTGAGCTACGAGCAGATTGGCGGCAACGCCTACGTGGAGGAGCTCTACCCCGGCTCGCACACCGACAATAATCTCGTCACCACCATCAGGCCCATCCTCGTCACCGGCGGCGAAATCGAGGAATGCTACATGACCGGCTACCGCGCCGGGAGCACGGCTACCGGCAGCAACATCTGGTTCTGGGGCGCCGGCGGCAAGATGCACAAGTGGCTCGGCGCCTACATGGAGAACCCCAGTACCAACGGCGTCAACGTCACCGCCAAGGTGGACCACGCCGTCATAGGCCGTTTCTTCGGTGGCGGCACCTCGCCCAGCGCCAAAATCACCGGCAACATCGACATCACGATGAACAACAGCCTGGTGGACTTCTACTGCGGCGGTCCCGAGTTCGGCGACATGGCCGCGGGCAAGACCGTCACCACCCACGCCACCAACAGCACCTTTGGCGAATACTACGGCGCGGGCTTTGGCGGCACCTCCATCACTTACAACCGCGAGGGCAACAACACCGGCGTCAACTTCGGCAACAGCATTGACTTCCCCATCGCCTTCGGGACAACCTACAAACGACTGACGAACAATGCCACCTACGGCATCGGCAGCTGCTACAAGTTCGAGTTCATCCTCTACTCCGGCGGCAGCGGCACGGGTGTGGCGCGTTCCTACACGGGCTATGCCAAATTCGACCTTGCCACCACGGGCAGCGTGACCAACGTACTGAACGGCTGCACCGTGCTGGGCAACTACTATGGCGCCGGCTGCCAGGGCAAGGTGAACGGCACCGTCACCTCCACGCTGACGGGCTGCACCTTCATGGGCAGCGTCTTCGGCGGCGGCTACAAGGCGGCCTCCAACGAGGTGCAGGTCTACCCCAGCACCGAGCCTGCCAAGTCCCGCTACACCAAACAGACGGGACTCTTCAGCGACTTCGGCACCGTGGAGCCCGAGACTTTCACGTGGCAGTATCGCAGCACCACAGGCTCCGACGACGCCAACAATATTCTATACACCGATATCGACATGAGCACCCTCGGCACCGTCACCGGGGCCATCACCCTCACCATCGACGGCGGCACGGTGGCGCAGAGCATCTACGGCACAGGCAATGAGAGTCCGGCCAACGGCGGTGTGACCACCCTCGTCAAGGGCGGCACCGAGGTGGGCGGCGATGTTTTCGGTGGGGGTAACCTGGCGCAGACCACGGGCAACGCCCTGCTGACCGTGGAGAACGGCAAAGCCACCAACCTCTTCGGTGGCGGCAACGCAGCCGGCATCGACGGCGACGCCACCGTCAACATGGAGGGTGGCCAGGTGCGCACGGCCATCTACGGCGGATGCAACAGCAGCGGCGCGGTGAGCGGCGTGGTGAATGTCAACGTTCTGGGCGGCACCCTCGGCACCGATGCCGACCACACCATCAACATACACGGCGGCGGCTACGGCCAGGCCACCTCGACGGGCAACGACGTGACCGTCAGCATCGGCCAGGAAAGCGAAAGCGCCGCCTATCCCACCATCTGGGGCGACGTCTACGGCGGCTCGGCCAAGGGCAACGTCAACGCCTCGACCGCCAACACCACCACGGTGAATATCAACAACACGGTGCTCCACGGCAATGTCTTCGGCGGCGGCCTGGGCGAGAAGACCGCCAGTGGCCACTACGACGACGGCTCCTATGTCGTCACCGACAGCGTGCCCGCCCTGGTCCTCGGCAATTCGGTGGTCAACATTGGCACCTCCACGCAGGAGAGCAACAACATACAGATCACCGGCAGCATCTTCGGTGGCAACAACTACTGTGGCTCGGCCCTGGGCTTCACCACGGTGCACATCTGGAAGACCGCACACACCGCTGCCAACACCGCTCCCTCGCAGAGCGGCAGTCCCGAGGTGGGCACCACCACGGCCCTGGCCACCCTGGGCACCGAGCCGGAAAACTTCGCCCTGCAAGCCGTCTACGGTGGCGGCAACCTGGCTCACTACAACCCCGCCAATACCCTCTATGGAGGCACCGCCGGCAAACGCGCTTTTGTCCATGTGCACGGCTGCGACAACACCGTCCGTTATCTCTATGGCGGCGGTAACGCCGCCAACACTCCGGCCGACAGCGTTATCATCGACGGCGGACGTTTCTACAAAATCTTCGGCGGCGGCAACGGCGAACGTGCCGACCTGCCCGGCGCCGACCTTACCGAGGGCAACGCCTATACGCTCGTCAAGGGCGGCGTCTACAACGCCGTTTTCGGTGGCTCCAACACCAAAGGTGTCATTGCCAAGGATATGAAGCTCAATATCGCTCCCGACGGCGGCTGCGGTCTCGAACTCATCGGCGACCTCTTCGGCGGTGGCAACCTCGCCCCCAGCAAGGGAGGCAACCTCACCATCGAGTGCGGCGACATCGTCCTCGGCAACGTCTACGGCGGTGCCAATGCAGCCTACGTCGACGGTGATGTCACCCTCACCCTCAAGGGTGGCAACAGCATAGACTACGTCTTCGGCGGCAGCAAGAGCGTGGCCGACGAGGACCATGTCGGCGGCTACGCCATCAACGGCAATGTCTCCCTCATCCTCAAGGGCGGCACCATCACCAACGCCTTCGGTGGCAGCGACACCAAGGGCAACATCAAGGGCATCATCAGCGTCCTGGTCGACGATGCCGAGGATGCGGGATGCCCGCTGAAGGTGGACAACGTCTACGGTGGCGGCAAGGATGCCGCCTACACGCCGCAAAACCCCTCAGTGGCGACACCTACGGTCGATGTGGCTAACGGCACGGTGAACAACGCCGTGTTCGGCGGCGGCTTGGGTGCCGACGCCAAAATCACGGCCAACCCGACAGTGAAAATTGGTGGCACTGGCGCAAAACATGCTGTTGTGGGTGGAACCAAGATTGCCGGAGGCACGGGCGAAGGCAACGTCTTCGGCGGCGGCTCGGAAGCCGACGTGCTCAAGGACGGCGACAACACAGGTAACACCAGCGTCACCCTCACTGGCAACGCCGAAATCATGGGCAACGTTTACGGCGGTGGCAACAAGGCCGCCGTGGAAGGCAATACGCAAGTGAAAATGGAATGAAGATCTTCACTCTTGGTGAAGGCTGTCGTATAGCGCTCGCGCTTTGGCGGGACCTATGGCGGCGCTGAGGTCTTCCAGGGTCTGGATTTGGATTTGCTTCACACTGCCGTATCGAAGCAGCAGCTCGTGGGCCGTCTTCTCTCCGATTCCGGGAATGTCGGTGAGGGCGGTGCGGAATGTGCCCTTGGAACGTTTGTCTTTGTGAAAGGTGATGGCGAAGCGGTGCACCTCGTTCTGTATCTGCTCCAGCAGGTGGAACAGCGGGTCGGTGGGTTTGAGACCCACAACGGCGATCTCGCCCCGCTCGTCGAAACGCAGCAACTGGTTGGTGCGGTGGCGGTCGTCTTTGGCAAGGCCGGCGATGGGAATGGCGAGGTGGAGGCGGTCCACGATGACCTCGCGGGCCACATGCATCTGCCCCTCGCCGCCGTCGACGATGAGGAGGTCGGGGAGGGGGGCGTCTTCGTCCTTGAGGCGGGAGTAGCGACGCTCGATGACTTCGGACATGGAGGCGTAGTCGTCGGGTCCCTCGACGGTCTTGATGTTGAATTTGCGGTAGAGGTTGCGGTTGGGTTTGCCGGCGGTGAAGTGGACCATGCCGGCGACGGGGTAGGCACCCTGGATGTTGGAGTTGTCGAAGCATTCTATCTCCATGGGCAGCGAGGGCAGGGCGAGGGCGCGCTGGATGCGCTCGAGGAGCTTGAGGGCCTGGGGGGCGGCGTCGCCCTGTGTGAGGGCGCGCTGGTGGCGGCACTGCTTCTGGTAGCTCTCGACGTTGCGCAGGGAGAGCTCCAGCAGCTTGCGGCGGTCGCCACGCGGGTCGTAGTTCTGGCGCAGGTAGTCGGCGGGGATGTCGGGCACGGCGAAGGGAAGGATGATTTCCTGCGCGGTGCTCTGGGTCTGCTCGTGGAGGGCGGGGATGACGGTGGCGAGGATTTCGGTGTCGGTCTCGTCGAGCTGGCGTTTGACCTCGTTGCTGAGGGAGTAGATGATGGCGCCGTTCTTGATGCGGAGGAAGTTGATGTAGGCATAGGCGGGGTCGTCGCCGAGGATGGAGACGACGTCGACGTCGCGGACGTTGGTGTCGACGACGGTGGAGCGGCTCTGGTATTCGGCCAGCAGGTGTATCTTGCGTTTGAGGGCTTCGGCTTCTTCGAAGCGGAGCTGGTCGGCGAGGGCGTACATGCGATTCTTCATCTGCTCCTCGATCTCGCCGAAGTCGCCCTTCAGTATGCGGCGTATGTTCTCGATGGTGGCGTGGTATTCCTCTTTGCTTTGTAGGCCGGCACATGGGGCGCCGCAGAGGCCTATCTGGTGCTTCATGCAGGGGCGGTTGCCGAGGGTGTTGCAGGTGCGGTACTGGAAGAGCTGGCGTATGATGTCCTGAAGCTCGCGCAGGATGCGGCCGTTGGGGTAGGGACCGAAGTATTGGCCGCGGAGGTTGCGGCGGCGCGTGTAGAGCAGGCGCGGAAATTCCTCGTCGGTGATGCAGAGGTAGGGGTAGGTCTTGTCGTCCTTGAGCATCGAGTTGTAGCGCGGCTGGTAGCGCTTGATGAGGCTGTTCTCGAGGAGCAGGGCGTCGACCTCGGTGGCCACAACGGTGACGCGGATATCGTAGATGTTGCGCACCAGCATCTTGATCTTCGGGCTCTTGTCGTCGTAGTGCGAGAAGTAGCTGCTGACGCGCCGCTGGAGGTTGCGGGCTTTGCCGACATAGATGACTTTTCCCGAGGCGTCGAGGTGCTGGTAGACACCAGGGTTTTCGGGAATGGTTTTAAGCCGCATGGCTATGCGGTCGATGTTCTTGTTGATGGAGGCGTCGATCATTTATCCAGGGCGGAGAAGTCGATTTCGGTGCGCTGCACGTTCAGGCGGAAACTCCGGACTCCTTCGAGGTCGTATTGGCTTGTGGCCTGGGCTATCTCCATGCGGTAGTCGCCTTTGGCGTTGAAGGTGAAGAAGGGGCGGATGTTCTGTGTGAGGGTGCGGAGGCCGTCGCGGTCGCGGCCAGGGGTGACGATGCCTTTCCAGCGGCCGTTCTCGACCATGTTGACGTAGGCGTAGAACATGCGGCGTTCGCCGTCGGGGCTGTAGAGGTTGACGGTTAGCGGAAGCTGGGGGTTGCGCATGAGGGCGGTGTCGACGACAAGCTCTAAATCGATACGGTAGAAGTCGTCGGCATTTGGGACCGAGAACTCGAACACTTCGGGGGTGAAGCGGTTCCAGGTGTTGTTGGCAAAGGTGCGTGTGTCGTCGACGAGTGTGGGGTTGCTGCTGCAGGAGAGGAGGGTCAGGGCGAAAAGGAGGGGTAAAAGACGAAGGGTGGACATGGTATTTAATTTTTATGTTTTATAATGTGTTGCATGATTTGGACGGCGTTGGTGGCAGCGCCTTTGCGGATGTTGTCGGCTACGACCCAGAGGTTGAGGGTGCAGGGTTGCGAGGGGTCGCGGCGCAGACGGCCGACGAAGACTTCGTCGCGGTGGTGTGCGGTGATGGGCATGGGATAGAGGTTTCGGGAGGGGTCGTCGAGGAGGATGACGCCGGGGGTGTCGGCGATGAGGGTTCGCAGCTGGTCGAGGTCGTAGTCGCGTTTGAGTTCGACGTTGACAGATTCGCTGTGGCCACCGACGACAGGGACGCGGGCGACGGTGGCGGAGACGAGGATGGAGGGATCGTTGAAGATTTTCCTGGTTTCATCGACGAGTTTCTGTTCCTCGGTGGTGTAGCCAGAGGGCAGGAAGTCTCCTCCGTGAGGGAAGAGGTTGCGGTGGATCTGATAGGGGTAGGCTGGGGAGGAACAAGACTCTCCGCGTTCTTCGGCTTCGAGCTGTCGTACGGCTTTAAGGCCGGTGCCAGTGATGCTTTGGTAGGTGGAGACGACGATGCGCCGGATGCCGTATTCACGTTGTAGGGCTGATATGGCGAGAACCATCTGGATGGTGCTGCAGTTGGGGTTGGCGATGATGACGGCTCCGTTGGGGGATTGCCTGAGGGCGTTGAGGGCGGTGTCGATGTTGATTTCGGGCACGACGAGAGGTATCTGGGGGTCTTTGCGCCAGGCCGAGGAGTTGTCGATGACAGTGGTGCCGGCATTTACGAAGAGTGGCGCATACTGGCGCGAGGCGGATGCGCCGGCAGAGAAGATGGCGTAGTGTGGGTGGGCATCTATGGCCTCCTCGACGGAGACGACGGTGATTTGGCGGTCGGCGAAGGGTATGGTTTTGCCGACGGATTTGGGCGAGGCGGCAGCAATGATTTCGTGGTTGGCAAAACCGCGTTCGGCAAGGACGGTGAGCATTTCGCGGCCTACGAGGCCTGTGGCCCCGACAACGGCTATTTTCATTTTGTTTGTATTCTGCATGGTAGGTCAGATTGTCTATTATCAATTAAAGTGCAAAAATACGATTTTTTGTTGATTTGATCAAAAAAAGTGTTTTATCGAATGCCGTGTTTGTTGAGAGCGGCGTGGAAGGCGTTGGCGTTGCGTTGGTGCTCGGCGAGTGTGGAGGCGAAGCGGTGTGTTCCGTCCATTTTTTCGCTGGCACAGAAGTAGATATAGTCGGTTTTCGGGGCGTTGAGGACGGCTTTGATGGTGGCTTTGGAGGGGAGGCAGATGGGTGCCGGGGGGAGGCCGGTGTGGAGGTAGGTGTTGAAGGGGCTCTCGGTGGCGAGGTGTTTGTGGAGGATGCGGCGGAGGGTGAAGTCGCCGACGGCGTATTTGACGGTGGGGTCGGCCTGGAGGGGCATGCCGTGCTGGAGGCGGTTGAGGTAGACGCTGGCTATGAGGGGTTTTTCGGCGTTGTTGTTGGTTTCTTCCTCGACGATGGAGGCGAGCACGACGATGTCGTGAGTGGATAGTGGCTCATCTGTCTGCTGCCAGAAGGCAGCAGATTCTTTCTCCATGCGCTGCATGAATTGCTCGGGGGTGACGGTCCAGTAGAATTCGTAGGTGTCCTGGAGGACGAGGTGGAAGCTGTCGAGGGGCACGTCGAAGTCATTGTGCATCAACTTGGTGTTTAGATATTCGTTGAGCTGCTGTGGGGTGCGGAATTTGCCGATGGTGAGGCGGAGGGGGTCCTGCTGGCCGTTGCGCAGTTTGCGCACCAAGGCGTGCATTTTCATATTGCGCGGCACGAGATAGCTGCCAGGGCGCACGTGCTTGGTGAGGCCGACTGCTCTGGCTTCGAGGTCGAAAACGATGGCCGCCGGAGTCTTGCGGATTACCACTTCGTGCGCGTCGAGCGTGTCGCGCAGGTCGTCGTAGGTGCAGCCCTGCGGGATGTTGATGCGCACGGGCTCGGTGTCCCAGTTGGCGGTATGGTAGGGGCCGAGGAAGAGCAAGATGGCGAGCAGGAACGCCAGGGCGCCGCCGACGGCAAGTGTGATAAGGATTGTTTTTTTCATAGGATGAGTTGCATGCGTATTGAATCGATGTATCGGTCGCCCACGAGGAGCCAGTCGCGGAAGTGGCCGCACTCGGTGTATCCGGCTTTGGCAAAGAGGGCCAGCGAGGCGGCGTTGGTGGCGGCGATGTCGGCGTAGAGGGTGTGGATTGTTTGATTGCTTGATTGTTTGATTGTTTGAGTGGAGTAGAGGTTTTCGAGGGCGTGGAGCATGGCGAGGGCGTGGCCCTGGCGGCGGTGCTCGGAGGAAACCATGATGCCCACGGCGCAGCGGCGGTTGAGGGGGTCGTAGCTGTAGAGGTCAATGCAGCCTACAATGAGTGATGAGTGATGAGTGATGAGTGAGGCGTACAGCCTCAGGGAGCCGCTGGAGAGCGAGGCCCCTTCTTCGGCCATCAGCGTTATTGCAGGCTGGCAGCCTGCGTCCCATTGTTGCAGGCGGATTCCCTCTCCTGCGGGAGAGGGGGCAGGGGTGAGGCCGGTTAACTGATCTTCCCCCATAGTATCTTGTTTTTGGAGTTCTGTATGTGTTGCATCAGCAGGGGGTGTGCAGCGAGGGCGGGGTCGGCGGCAAGGAGGTCGCGCACGGCGTTGCGCGTGGCGCTGACGAGGGGTTCGTCGTCGACGATGGAGGCCAGGCGGAGGTCGAGGGCGCCGCTCTGCTGCAGGCCCTGTATGTCGCCGGGGCCGCGCAGGCGGAGGTCGGCTTCGGCTATCTGGAAGCCGTCGGTGGTGCTGCACATGGTGCGTATACGCTCCTGCGAGGTGTAGGAGAGGTCGTCCTTGGTCATGAGGATGCAGTAGGCCTGGTCGGCGCCGCGGCCCACGCGTCCGCGCAGCTGGTGCAGCTGGCTGAGGCCGAAGCGTTCGGCGTTTTCGATGACCATGACGGAGGCGTTGGGCACGTCGACGCCCACCTCTATCACCGTGGTGGCCACCATGATGTGGGTGAGGCCGCGTTTGAAGCGGTCCATCTCGAAGGCTTT
>DGTB01000022.1:9508-10378 GCA_002394185.1 Bacteroidales bacterium UBA4347
GGGAAGTAGCTCTGCACCATCTCGAGGCCGTCCTGTAGGTTCTTGAGGTCCATCTTCTCGCTTTCCTCGATGAGGGGGTAGACGATGTAGACCTGGCGGCCGGCGTCGATCTGCTGCTTGAGGAAGGAGAAGACGAGGGGGCGGTTGCGCTCGAGGCGATGGTAGGTGCGCACGGGGTGGCGGCCCGGGGGCAGCTCGTCGATGACGGAGCAGTCGAGGTCGCCGTAGAGGGTCATGGCGAGGGTGCGCGGTATGGGGGTGGCGGTCATGACGAGGATGTGGGGCGGCACGGCGGATTTCTGCCAGAGTTTGCTGCGCTGCTCGACGCCGAAGCGGTGCTGTTCGTCGATGACCACGAGGCCGAGGTCGCGGAAGGCGACGTTGTCCTCGATGAGGGCGTGGGTGCCGATGAGGAGGTCGATTGCGCCGTCGGCGAGTTGCTGTTTAAGTTTCTTTTTGGTGGCGGGGCGCAGGGATCCCGTGAGGAGCTGCACGTTGACGCCGAGGCCGTCGAGCATGCGCTGGAAGGTGAGGAAGTGCTGAGTGGCGAGGATTTCGGTGGGCGCCATGAGGCAGGCCTGGCTGCCGTTGTCGACGGCTAAGAGCATGCACATCAGGGCCACGAGGGTCTTGCCGCTGCCCACGTCGCCCTGCACGAGGCGGTTCATCTGGCGTCCGGTGCGCATGTCCTCGCGGATCTCGCGTATGACGCGTTTCTGGGCCCCGGTGAGGGGGAAGGGTATCTGGCGGTAGAAGTTGTTGAAATGGTCGCCCACATGGGCGAAGACGCGCCCCTGCGAGCGCGAGGTGCGCTGCTGGTGGGCGTACTGGTAGTCAAGCTGGAGGAAGAAGAGTTCCTCGAACTTCAGC
>DGTB01000022.1:10432-10706 GCA_002394185.1 Bacteroidales bacterium UBA4347
CCTCGAACTTCAGCCGCAGGCGGGCTTGGTCGAGCTGCTGGCGACTGTCGGGGTAGTGGATGGCAAGCGTGGCCTCGCGGCGAGGGATGAGGTGGAAGTGGTGGAGGATGTCGTCGGGGAGGTTCTCGGGGATGAGTTGGTCGCCTGATTGCCCGATGATATGGATGAGGGTCTCGGTGATGCGGGCCAGGGCGCGGGTGCCAAGGCCGTTCTGCTTCATCTTGTCGGTGGTGTGGTAGACGGGCATCAAGGGGTGGCGGGCGCCGTCGTCGAT
>DGTB01000125.1:0-27089 GCA_002394185.1 Bacteroidales bacterium UBA4347
GAACAATATGTAAACAATATAAAAACAATATAAGAACGGCCGTATCGGGGGCGTATCGGGTAGGGGTCGGGTGGGGGTGGGAAGTGTCAGAGGCGGATGCCGAGGATGCCCATGAAGTGCCAGCGGGCATTGCGGAGCTCGACGGCGTCGACGTCGCCGGTGCGTTCCCAGACGTACTGCATGGTGAAGCCCGCAAACCAGTTGCCGAAGGAGCGTATGGCGGCGCCGCGCGAGACGATGACGAGTTCGGGGAAGCGGGTCTTCCATTCGCGTTCCTGGCCCAGTTCGTGCAGGGTGCCGCGGGAATGGATGGCAAAGTAAGGGACGGCGGAGATGTGGAAGAGCCACTGTTGGCCGTCGTGCCGAGGCAGGACGAAGTTGTGTCCGTAGCCCAGGCCGATGGCTGCGAGGGAGTTGACGATGCGGTAGACTTCGTTGTCCGCGACGGCACTGCCCACGGTGGTCTGGGCGCCGTGGATGTAGAGGCCCGCCAGGAGGCTGCCGGCGCTGCGCCGCTGGATGTAGCTCTGCGTGAAGGCGGCGGGGTAGGAGAAGTGGCGGTGGTTGAAGACGTAGTAGCCGTTGAGGACGATGTTGAACTGCGACACGTAGCCGCGTTCGGCGGGCACGCGGAGGGTGTCGTTGTCGAGGGCCACGGTGAGGGTGCCTTCGAGGGTGTTGATGCCGTTGATTTCCACCTCGAAGCCCAGTCGACGGCCGTAGATGTCGAGGCGGGCCTCGATGTCCTGTTCCGGGCGTCCCAGGAGCACTTCGGGCTTGGCGGAGAGGGAGAGGCTGATGCCGCTGTAGCCCGCCGAGAGGCTGAGGCGCCCTTTGGGCGAGGAGGACACGTCGCAGGTGAGGTCGGCGCCGTCTATGTCGGAGTTGCTCATGACGTTGAACCACGACAGCTTGGGCCTCATCCTGAGGGTCCAGCGGCGCTCGGGGCGGAGGATGTAGGAGGTGTCGTAGGCGAGGCGGTTATAATGAAGGTCCAGAAGGCTGTCGGCCTTCTGGACCAGGGTTTGTGCGTCTGCCGCCAGGGGGCAGAGCGCGATGAGAATCAGAAAGAGTGTGTGCTTCATTTCACCACTTCGGCCTCGACGTAGTTTTCGTCTTTGTCGAGCAGTGCTCGGCGGGAGGCTTCGAAGTAGTCCTCCACGAGGGTGAGCCCCGCGAGGGCGGTGAAGCTGGCGCAGCCGATGGCCAGGAAGGCAATGCCGAAGAGGATGCTGAGGGTGGTGGCGGCGATTTCGGGCACGAACACGCTCCAGGCGCCGAAACCGATGGTCATCAGGCCCAGCAGCAGCATGAGCCACCAGCCTTTGGCACCGGCACGGTAGTACTTGATGGTGTTGAGGCTGAAATCGATGCCTTCGAAGAGGATGTAGACTCCCAGCAGGATGGCGATGATGGAGGGGTGGAGCACGATGAGCACTCCGAGCACCACCATCAGAACCGAGGCCGAGAGGGCTATGGTGTCGAGGCTGCGGAGGGTGGCTTTGTACTGGAGGAAGAAGAAGACCACGCCGGTGAGGATGACCACCACGCCGGCTATCTTGGCGAAGACGCCCATGGTGTCGATGGGGAAGCAGAAGCACAGTATGCCAAGGGCGGCAAAGGCTATGCCGCGGATGATGAGGCTCAGTTTGGAACTCTTGAACATTGTTTTATTGTCAATTTTCAATTATATCAATTCTCGGTTTTCTTGGGGGCGGGCTTGGGAGCGCCGGCGGGGGTGGCGAGGGAGGCACGCATGTCGGTGTCGGCCTGGATGTTCTTCATGCGGTAGTAGTCCATGATGCCGAGGTTGCCGCTGCGGAAGGCTTCGGCCATGGCCAGGGGCACTTCGGCTTCGGCCATGATGACCTTGGCGCGGGCTTCCTGGGCCTTGGCTTTCATCTCCTGTTCGGAGGCCACAGCCATGGCACGGCGCTCCTCGGCCTTGGCCTGGGCGATGTTCTTGTCGGCGTTGGCCTGGTCCATCTGCAGCTGGGCGCCGATGTTCTTGCCCACGTCGATGTCGGCGATGTCGATGGAGAGGATTTCGAAGGCGGTGCCGCTGTCGAGGCCCTTGGTGAGGACGAGTTTGGAGATGCTGTCGGGGTTCTCGAGCACCTGCTTGTGGCTGGTGGCGCTGCCGATGGAGGTGACGATGCCTTCGCCCACGCGGGCGAGGATGGTCTCTTCGCCGGCGCCGCCGACGAGCTGCTTGATGTTGGTGCGCACGGTGACACGGGCTTTGGCGATGAGCTGGATGCCGTCCTTGGCCACGGCGGCCACGGGGGGCGTGTCGATGACCTTGGGGTTGACGGAGGTCTGCACGGCCTTCAGCACGTCGCGGCCGGCGAGGTCGATGGCCGTGGCGGTCTTGAAGTCGAGGTTCATGTTGGCCTTGTCGGCGCTGATGAGGGCGTTGACCACGGAGGCCACATGGCCGCCGGCCAGGTAGTGGGCCTCGAGGTCGTTCTGCTTGATCTGCAGGCCGGCCTTGGTGGCGGAGATCATGTTGTTCACAATCACCGTGGGTGGCACTTTGCGGAAGCGCATAAAGATTAGCTGCACAAGGTTGACGCGCACGCCGGAGATAATGGCTTGGAACCAGATGCCCACGGGCACCAGATAGAGGAGGATGATCACCGCGATGATTATCACTCCGATGAGGATCATTGTACCGATTGTCATGTTTTATTTGTTTTTAGGGGTTTCTTCGAAACGGTTGTCGCCGGCCTCGCGCACGTCGATGCGGTAGCCTTCGATGGCCACGACTTCGATTTCGCGGTCGGGGTCGATGAACTTGTTGACGGCGTGGACCTCCATGGTCTGGCCGTCGATGAGGGCTTTGCCGGTGGGGGCGAGGCGCGAGATGGTGACACCGCGGGTGCCGACCTTCACGGCGGGTTCCAGCTGGTTCACTTTGCTGTCGCTCTCCTCCTTGAGACTGAAACGGTTCCAGGTCTTGGTTTTGAAGATCCACAGGAATGTCAGCAGGCAGAGCACGAAGGCGCAGAGGAGGATGATGGTGCCCACGGTGGTGCCGAAGAGCACGTAGCTCTGCCACACGCCAAAGGCTATGGCGGCCACGCCGATGGTGCCGGCCACGCCGCCTGGGAGGATGAGCACTTCGAGGGCCAGCAGGGCAACGCCAACCAGCAGGGTGATGATGAGGAGCGTTGTGTTCATATTTTTTCGGTGTTAAGTGTTCAGTGTTTTTTAGTTTTCTACGATTTCGGAGGTCAGTTGCTTGTTGAGGAGGGCGGTGTGCATGGGGAGGAGGTCGGAGTAGGAGCCGTGCTTGACGGTGCACTTGCCGTGACAATGGACGAGGATGGCGCACTGCTCGGCCTGCTCGGTGGTGTGGCGGCAGATGTCGACGAGGGCCTTGATGACGTAGTCGAAGGTGTGCACGTCGTCGTTCCACAGCACCAGGGAGCAGCCGTTGTCTTCCAGGACGGCGGCCTCATCGTCGGCTTGTGGGCTTACGTAGGGTTTTTCAGTTTTGTCCATTTCTATGTTGAAGTGTTTCAACTTTCAATTATTTATTCAGCAGCGCTACGGCCTGGGCCGAGATGCCTTCCTGCCGGCCTTCGAAGCCGAGGTGTTCGGTGGTGGTGGCTTTGACGGACACCTGCTCGATGTCCAGACCGAGGGTGACGGCGATGTTGCGGCGCATCTGTTCGATGTGGGGTGCCAGTTTGGGGCGCTGGGCCACGACGGTGGAATCGATGTTGACGATGTGGTAGCCGTGTTGTGCGAGCAGTGTTCCGACATGAGCCAGAAGCTTGAGGCTGCTGATGCCTTTGTATTGTGGGTCGGTGTCTGGGAAGTGTTTGCCGATGTCGCCCAGGGCTGCGGCGCCGAGGAGGGCGTCGGAAATGGCGTGGAGGAGTACGTCGGCGTCGCTGTGGCCCAGCAGGCCGTGGGTGTGCTCGATACGCTCGCCGCCAATCCATAGCGGCAGGCCTTCCTGCAGTTGGTGCACGTCGTATCCGGTTCCTATTCGCATCATAATTTCTTAAACTTTATTTTGTTGGCTTCATGTCCAGACCGATGCTGACGCGGATGGTGTTGGCCAGCGAGTTGTTGGAGATGGTGGTGGTGGGAATGAGGTAGGAGAAGTCGCCGGTGAAGTAGCTGTAGCGGATGCCGACGCCGACGGTGGCGTACTGGCGGCCGCCCTTGTTGGCATGCTCGAAGAAGTAGCCGGCACGCACGGCGAAGGTCTCGGAGTACCAGTATTCGGCACCGGCGGAAATCTGGATTTCCTGCAGCTCTTCCTGCAGTCCGCCAGGGGCATCGCCGAAGGAACGCAGGGCCCCCTCGATGACACCGATTTGGTTGTAGTCGGCCCAGCCGGCGGTGTCGTTGCGCAGCGGGGGCGTGGGCACGAGGAGCTTGTTGAAGTCGAGCATGACGGAGATTTTGTTGAAGTCGTCGATACGGTTGGTGTAGCGTCCGCCGAGGCGGAGGTTGGTGGGCAGGAACTCCTTGTCGTTGTCGTCGTTGGAGTAGGAAAGCTTGGCGCCGAGGTTGGAGATGAAGGCGCCAAGGGCGAATTCCTGGGTTTTGTCGATGGCCTGCTGGTAGTAGAGTCCGATGTCGGCGGCCAGGGAGTTGGCGGCCTGGGTGGCGGTGTTGGAGCTACCGTCGCTGATGGTCTGTCCGTTGGTGAGGTCGGAGCGCAGGAAGCGTCCGGTGGCACCGAGGGAGAGGTTGTCCGTGATTTTCAGCGCGTAGGAGGCATCGATGGCGAACTCGTTGGGGTGGAGTGTGGTGATTTTGTTGCCCTCGATGTCGGTGTTGTCAATGTCACCCAGGGTGAAGTAGGTGAGGCTGGCGGCGGCGGTGCTACGGTCGTTGATGCGGTAGTATCCAGCCAGATAGAAGAGGTTCATGTCGCCCACCTTCAGTTTGCGCAGCCAGGGGGTATAGGTGGTGTAGACGCCGGTGAGGCCGTCGATGAAGGCCAATTTGGCGTTGTTCCAGTGGGCCGAGTAGGCGTCGGGCGTGGTGGCGGCACCTACGTCGCCCATACCGCTGGAGATGGCGTCGGGGGCAATGAGGATGATGGGCAAGCCGGTCGATATGAAATTCTTTTCTTGACCGAGTTCGGAATACTGGGCGCTGAGCGTTCCGCACAGGGCCACAAGCATTGTTAGGAGGGTTAGTTTCTTCATTCTGTGTATTAATCAAAAAATTTGTTCTATAATAACGCGGTTGTTTTTCTTTTATTGTGTCAGCGTACAATACATTTCGTTGTAGCTTGATGGGTCTCGCCGTCGGTGTCTGTCACTACCATGCGCGCCAGATAGAGTCCTGGCGGCACAGCGCTGACATCCCATACCACAGGGCCCACAATGAAACCTTCGGCAGAGACCGTCGGGGTGCAGCGGTAGGCCATTTGTCCGCGGCTGTTGTATATTTCCAGTTCGGCGGAGGCGATGGCGTCGGGCACGTTTACACGCAGCGAGAGTGTCATGCGGGTCGACGAGGGGTTGGGGATTGCGTCGAGGTTGGAGAAACAGAGTGTGTCGGCGCCACGTACCACGAAGGGAATCGAGGCTGTGCTGGAGACGCCGAAGATGTTCCATGCCTTGACGGTGACGGTGTGACGCCCCGGGGCAAGGTCGCGGAGGGTGTAGGCTACGCTGCCGCTGCGGCTGTCAGTGATGTCGGGTTGGTAGAGGTCGTTGAGGACGATGAGGCCGTTGGGGTTGCCGTCGAGCACGGCCGTGATGTCGTGCCCCAATCCTGTGCCGACATTGATGCCGGCTGAATCGGACAGCAGCGCCACCAGGGTGGGTGAGGGTCCCGTCAGTCCGCCGGCGTGGAAGTTGGTATCGCCTATGTAGAGTCTGATGTCGGGGGCCAGATTGGCATCGATGACAGTGTCGCTCATGCCGCCGAGTTTGAGGTGAGTGAAACTACCGGTGGCGTGCTCGGAGGCCGACTTGGCGTAGTGGCTCAGTTTGGCGTAGGCGTACTGGTAGGAGACGTCGCGCGGGACGATGAACGAATACTCGAAGCATCCGTTCTTCACTTCGTGCGAGCCTCGGTAGAGCACGGTTTTCTGTTGCCAGAAGGCCACCTCGGTGCCGGGGTTGTCGTTGGCCAGGGTGGAGGAGCGCATCTCGCGGTCGAAGACGATGGGGTAGACGGTGCCGTTGAAGTCGTCTATCCTGACGCCGTTGCTGTCCTGTATCTCGCCGCGCACGGTTACGCGCGACAGCACATCGGCCTGCACATCGTTGATGTCGTCGACGGGGTCGGCGTTGATATGGGTCACTTTCACACGATTGGAGGGTTGGCTCAGGCGCAGCGCCGGATCGCCAAGGAGGCAGATGGCCATCGAGGTCGAGGTGCGGTTCTTGGCCATGCGCAGGGCGTCGCCCACGGTGTTGGCGGGGTCGAGGGCGAAGAGCACCACGTCGCGGTTGAAGCGCTCGATATGGCTGATGGGGCGTGTGGCGCTGATGACGCCTATCATGGCCGAGGGTGCCAGCACGCACAACTCGGCGCCGCACTGCTCGCCCACCTGGTCGAATCGACCGTAGGAACAGGTGCTGGTGACGAAGAAGGGCATGCGGTCGCCGTTGGTGTAGTTGGCTATGTGCGAAGGCTCGATGAAACGCTCGGTGCCGATATAGGCGGCGGAGCCGTGGCCGATATAGTTCAGCAGCAGGCATCCATAGTTGATGCGCTGGCGCAGGGCGTTGTTAAGGTCGGGGTAGTAGGAGCCTATAGAGCCCGATTCCTGATGGTAGGCATCGGCATAGAGGCGGTCGATATTGATTTGCGGCATGGTGGTTTTGAGGGCCTTGGCAATAGTCTCGGAGGAGTGGGCGAAGGTGGTGTCACCCGAGCGTCCGGGGTCGGCGTCGTCGGCCAGCAGGGCCACATAGTTGCGCCAGTCGCCGCGGTTCGTCTCGTCTTCGAGGTCGACGCGGGTGAGGTAGCGTTCCACTTTGTCCACCAGCAGGGTGGCCTCGCTTTCGTTCTTGGCCGGCAGGCGGCCGACGCTCACCTCGAGAGTCTCCGTCGAGGAGCCGTGGCCGTAGGGGGAGAGGTAGCCCAGCATGTCGTCGCTGGCATAGGAGGCTCCTTCGCTGTCGAAGGAGTAGGGGGTTTCGTAGGTCACCATGGTGGGCGTGTTGTTGCCCAGCAGGTTGCGGTTGTCATAGGTGCCTTTGCCGAAGAGGGCCAGATAGCGTGGCGGACGGGAGGTGTAGCGGCTCTTGAGGTCGCGCAGCAGCGAGCGGATGGCCATGGGGTCCTTCTTGCCGGAGGAGTATTCGTTGAACACTTCCTGGTCGCTGACCACCAGGGTGGTGAGCCCGTCGAAGACTTCGTGCAGCCCGGCCAGGCGCTCGGCCTGGGAACGGTAGGCTTCGAGGGTGACGATTACCATGTCGGCCTGCGGGGCACCGTGGAGGTTCTGGTTTTCGATTTCTGCGATGTCGCTGGGTGTGAGGTAGGAGTATTCGTCAAAGACCACATATTTGCGAGCCTTGAGGGTGTTGTCGCTCCAGCCGTTGGAGCTCACCTCCATCTCGCGCACGTCCCCGTGGTTGGTGACCTCCCACACGCGGGCGCTGTTCAGACCCGACATGGTGAAGCGTGCCGTGGAGCCCAGGTGGCGGTCGTTGCGCACAAGGGCCTGTCCTCCGCTGTAGGCCAGCGTGGCATAGGCGTTGAGCTCGATAAAGTCGAGGTAGCCCGACCCGGCGTTCTCGCTGGGCGAGAAGCTGATGTTGAAGGTATAGGCGGATTGGTTGGTGGTGATGCGGTCAATGGCCGTACGGTAAGGGGAGTACTCGTTGGTGGTCTCCTGGCGGCTGAGGCCGCTGGTGTTGAATGTGAAAGTGGCCTGCGCGGTGGAAAGGCTGGCTACGGCGTAGCGCACTTTCACGTCGCTGATGCCCGAGCCCGGCAGGCGCACCTCGACAGAACGTTGCGGCTGCGACGTGGAGAATTTTTCGCCGAGCCACACTTGCCCGGACTGGTAGATGTTGACCAGATCGTTGTCGCGGCGCGCCACCACGGTGTGGGTGCTCATCACCGTGTCCGCCTCGACGGCGGGGACGGTGGCGATGCGTGTGGTCTCTGTGGCGTTGACGGTAAGGTAGTAGCAGTTCTCGTTGGCGTAAGCGTGGGGGGTGAAGGTCCAGCGTTTCAGTTCGTTGTCGTAGCCCCATCCGCCAGCGCCCTCGCCGAAGAACAGCAGTTCGTCGTCGGCGTCGAAACGGTGGTTGCTGTTGCGGTCGCGAATGTCGACGTGCAGGGACTGCAGGTCGGCGGTGGAGGTGAGGTGGTTCTCGGTGGAAAGCATGGCTCCGTCACGGCCGTAGACGGCTATGCTGTCGATGTTGACCCCCAGCAGGGCCGGTATGTCGCGCGGGGTGATGCCGTAGACGCCTTCCTCGCTGACGCTCAGTCGCCACCAGCGACCCGTCGACAGCACCGACTGGCTCTGGGCCACGGCCACTCCGCAAAACGCCATGAATGCTATGATGATATGTCGTTTCACAATATTCACTTTTATTCCTTTTGGTCTCTATTAACGCCGTTTTATTTTATTTATTGTATCTATTAGTATATTATTTTTGTCTTCAACTGCCACAAAACACCTCCCGCCAAACCCTCCCTTTCGTACCCCGGACCTATCATCTTTTTCCATCGAAGAGGTGGATATGAAGCGGGTAAGAAGAGGGTAAGAAGATGGGAAGAAGATGATAGGATAACACTACTGTTTTTCAGTGTATTATAAAAATGTTAAATTTATCGTGTTTCGATATTGTTTCGGGGCATTTCGCCGGGTTGTGGAGGGTGGGGGAGGCGTGGGTGTGAATTTTTTTTTCATCAAAGCACAATATTATTTTTTATTCGGAGTTATTAATGATGCTTGCTTGAAAAGCGCGGCCCCGTAGTTCAGCTGAATAGAACGTCGGATTCCGGTTCCGAAAGTCGTGGGTTTGAATCCCGCCGGGGTCACAAAGTGAAACGTTTCTCCCATCCTTTTATGCACCTTATGGTGCTTTTTCTGTTGTCGCTGTCGATGATGGTGGTGTCGGTGGTTGTAGGCGCTGTGGCCGGCCCCGCCAACCCCAAGCCGGGCGATTCGTGGTTGCCGTGGCTTTCGTGGCAGGCGTTGTCGCAGGTGCTGATGTTTGCCCTGCCGACGCTGGTTGTGGCGTGGCGCTATTACCGCCCCGGGCAGCGGCAGTGGCTGCGGCTCGACTTCTCCGGCAGCCGGTGGCTGCTGGCTTTGGCGGGAGTGGTGGTGATGCTGCTCCTGGTGCCGTTGACCGACTGGCTCACCGCCTGGAACGACGCCCTGCACCTGCCCCAGGCCCTGAATCCCGTCGAGGAGTCGCTGCGCCGTGCCGGCGAGCAGTCGCAGGGGATGCTGCAAGACATGATGCGCGAGGTGAACCCGCTGGTGAGCCTGCTCTGCGTGGCTCTGGTGCCGGCAGTGTGCGAGGAGCTCTTCTTCCGTGCTGGCATACAGAACCTTCTGCAGCGGTGGACGGGCAACGTGCATGTGGCGGTATGGGTGACGGCGGCGGTGTTCAGCCTGGCCCATTTCGAGGTCTTCGCCTTCCTGCCACGCTTCCTGCTGGGAGCCCTGCTGGGCTACCTTTATGTGGGTGGCGGGTCGCTGGTGGTCAACGCTGTGGCCCATTTTGTCAACAACGCCATCGTCGTCGTGGCCTTCTGGCTTGCTTGCGGTCATGGTATCGACTTCGACCCCTCGGCGCCTCTTGCCGTCGGCTGGGAGGTCACCGTGGCCTGCTCCGTGGCCGCCGTTTTCCTTCTGGTGGTCACCTTCGGTAAAAGATTAAAAATTAGTGTTTAGAGCATCGAAAAAATGCTCTCTCCGCCCCTTGACGGGCGGTGTGGACAAAAATATTTTATTTTTTTTAAATGCTTGATAAATAAAAAATTATGATGGAATAATGCATGAAAATAGGGCGGTGAAGAAAAAAAAACTTCGCCATGTGAAAAAAAAGT
This sequence comes from Bacteroidales bacterium UBA4347, assembly GCA_002394185.1. Lineage (GTDB taxonomy): Bacteria > Bacteroidota > Bacteroidia > Bacteroidales > P3 > Colimorpha. Next base: position 10,012 of record DGTB01000125.1, read on the forward strand.
ATTATTTTTGCACTCCAATTTGAGTTGAAAAACAGATAGGTAAAGATTAACAATATAAAATATTAAACAAAATGACAAAGGCAGAAATCGTAGCTGAAATAGCTCAGAAAACCGGCATCGAGAAAGTCGCCATCCAGGCTACTGTCGAGGAGTTCATGACCGTTATCAAAGAGAGCCTCTCCGAGGGCGAAAATGTGTATCTGCGTGGCTTCGGCAGCTTCATCGTGAAGAAACGCGCTGAGAAGACTGGCCGCAACATCAGCAAGAACACCACCATTATCATCCCCGCTCACAACATCCCCGCCTTCAAGCCCGCCAAGACTTTCATGCAGGATGTGAAAAAGAAAGTCAAATAACAACATCAAACAATAAGAACTATGCCTAACGGAAAAAAACACAAAAGACACAAAATGTCTACGCACAAGCGTAAAAAACGCCTGCGCAAGAATAGACATAAGAAAAAGTAAGGCCTGACGCCCGTCAGGGGCGTTGCGGTCTGCTTGATTCTAAAAGACTAAAACAAATTACACACCGGCCTTTAGTCGGTATGTAATTTGTTTTTCTCTTTTTTGAGCCCAACAGCAGTACCCAAACGTATTTAGACTATTTATATATTATTTTGGATAAAGAATTAGTAATATCATCATCTGGCGAGAGCGTACAGATTGCCCTCATGGAGGACAAGCGCCTCGTAGAGCTCCACAAGGAGATGACCACCGGCCAGTATGCCGTGGGCGACATCTTCTTCGGCAAGGTGAAGAAAATCATGCAAGGCCTCAACGCCGCTTTCGTCGAAGTGGGCGGCGACAAGGAAGGCTTCATGCATTATCTCGACCTGGGCCCCGACTACAATTCGGTCGACAAGTATCTGCGTCTGGCCATGAACGGCGATGCCTCGGCGGCCACGTTGAACAATTTCAAGATTGAACCCATCCTGGAGAAGGTTGGCAACCTGGGCAATGTGCTCAAGGTTGGACAGCCCGTGCTGGTACAGGTCACCAAGGAGCCCATCTCCACCAAGGGCCCAAAACTGACGGGCGACATTTCCATCGCCGGCCGATACTTGGTGCTGACCCCCTTCAGCAACAAGATATCCATCTCGCAGAAGATTAAAGGCAACGAGGAACGCAACCGCCTGCGCCGGCTGCTGCAGAGCATTCGCCCTCAGAATTTCGGTGTCATCGTGCGCACGGTGGCCGAGGGCCGTACGGTGGCCGAGCTCGACGCCGACCTGCGCCACCTCATGGACTGCTGGGCCACGATGACGGAGAAGCTTAAGCGCGTCAATGCTCCCACCAAGGTCTATGCCGAGCTCAGCACCACCACCGCCCTGCTGCGCGACGTGCTCACCGACGATTTCAACACCATTTATGTCGACAATGCCAACCTCTGCACCGAGGTGAAGCAGTTTGTCAAGTCCATTGATCCCGGCAAAGAGGACATCGTCAAGCACTACAAGATGGAAACGCCCATCTTTGAGCAGTTCGGTATCTCGCGCGACATCCGCCGTGCCTTTGGCAAGATTGTCACCATCCGTTCCGGTGTCTACCTCTATATCGAGCATACCGAGGCCATGCACGTCATCGACGTCAACAGCGGCAACCACATCAAAGCCGGCAGCGGCCAGGAGGATACTGCGCTGCAGGTGAACATCGAGAGCGCCAAGGAGATTGCACGCCAGCTGCGCCTGCGCGACATGGGCGGCATTGTCATTGTCGACTTCGTGGACATGAACAAGGCGGAGAACCGCAAGAAGCTCTTCGATGTCATGACCGAGGAGATGAAGCGCGACAAGGCCCGCCACACCATCCTGCCGCTGAGCAAGTTCGGCCTGATGCAGATCACCCGCCAGCGTGTACGTCCCGCCATGGAGGTCGACGTGCAGGAGAAGTGTCCTTTCTGCGATGGCACCGGCACTATCAAGTCCAGCCTCGTCGTGGTGGACGAGATAGAGTCCAGTCTCAAGTATGTCCTCACGTCGTCCAATGAGCGCAAGCTCACGCTGGTCACCCATCCCTACGTCCATGCCTACCTCACCAAGGGTTGGATCAGGAGCGTGAAGAGCCAGTGGGGGCGCAAATACCATGTGAACCTCACCGTCAAGGCGTCGGAGAAATACAGCCTGCTTGATTTCAAATTTTTCCACGCCAACGGCGACGAGATTGCCATGTAAGGGAATGATAAATGAAAAAAAGAGAAATGAAAAATAAACGCTTTGCTCTGCCTGTTGTGATGCGCGGTATTATGTGCGTTGTCATCTTTCTCGTTTTCCACTATTCGTTTCCCGTTTCCGTCCATGCCCAGGTCCATACGCGCGGTATCGACGTCTCCAAGTTCCAGGGCACCGTCAATTGGACCAAGGTGGCCAAGGACAAGACTGTGAAGTTCGTCTATATCAAGGCTACTGAGGGTACCTCCATCCAGGACCCCTACTACAAGACCAATGTGGCCAAGGCCCGCAAGGCCGGTCTGTTGGTGGGCAGCTACCACCTCTACAGCAGCAAGACCACGGCCTATCAGCAGTTTGCCAACTTCAAGAAGATGGTCAAGAAGAGTGAGCAGGACCTCATTCCCGTGCTCGACATCGAGGGACACCATGTGGGGCGCCTCTATATGGCCCGTGTCGACAAGCTGTTGGAACTCATGGAAAAAGAGTATGGTGTCAAGCCCATGATCTACACCTCCGAGAAGCTTTACCGCGAGCACCTCAGCGGCAAGAAATACCGTAAGTACCATATCTTCATCGCCAACTACCGAGGCTACCCTAGGGCCCGTTTCACCCTCTGGCAATACACCGAGACCGGCCATATCAGCGGCATCAAAGGCTGTGTGGACATCAGCAAGTTCAACCGCAACCACTCGCTGAGCGACATCAAGATGCCCAAGAAGAAAAACGAAAAGAAGACTGAGAAAAAGGACGGGAAAATAGAGGACGAGAAGGACCCTGACAAAGAGGACAGAAGCACGACTGCGAAAGACTCCACGTCAACCGCTCCGGCGACTAACCAATAGCAATCTGCTTAGAGAAAACACCATCTACATGGAAAATTCAATATGAATGAAAAGATATTTTTTGCGTTTTTTTGTATCTTTGCAGTTCATATTATAGTGTAAAAGCATAAACAACATGAAAAAGATAGTGATAGTCTCAGCCCTTGCGGTGGCCGGACTGATGGCAGAGGGTTGCAAGGATGAAAAATGCGATTGGGCGGAATACAACGGTAGTGGGCCCAATCCGTGTATAGAAGAGGTGCCCTGTGAAGATTATCCGCCGGAAGGTGTGACAATATCTTGGGGCGATTACAATACTGTAGGAGAAATGAGAAGCTTCTTCGTTTGCCACAGAGAAGCCCTGAAAGAGCATGATGGCGACACCGTGATGCTGGCGGGCTGGCTCTATTGGGGCGGCAATGATGGAGAGTGGACGCCTGATTATATGATAAGTCATTCGATTCAACAGTGGGCATATCTCACGGATAACGCCGATCACTCAGATGGGCATCATACCATATCCGTTTCGATTTCGACAGAGAATGTAGGCTCTCTGATAGCGAATGACATGGATGCTTTCTTCAACGAAAAATGGCATATAAAAGGCATTGTTCGCGGCCATGAGTTAGGTACAGGAGGCTGCTGTTCGTGCGAGCCGGTTATTGAAATTATAGAAGTCTTCACCGTTAATAGCTGAATTTTTGAAACACAGACTGTTCCCCCGGCGTTTCCGCAGCCAGGGCGCGGCTCTGTTCCATACCGGTCGACCCCCCACCCGACACCCAGTGGGTGTTTGGGAGGTGGTTGTTTGAAAGTTTTTTCTTATATATAAAAATTATTTCGTATCTTTGCAGTCCGAATTATAGTGTAAAAACAATAAACAAACAATAAAGACAACAATGCAAAAAAGTAAAGTAGGACTTGATTTTGTTGAGGTTGAGCATGCACGCGATGTAGCCCGCAAGATAGCGGGACAGGTGCAGGATTTCGTGGAAGATTACACCACGGTGGCCGTGGAGCGCACGTTGTGCCGCTTCCTGGGCATCGACGGTGTGGACGCCAACGACGTGCCTATGCCCAACGTGGTGGTGGAACACCTCAAGAGTAATGGTGTGCTGGGCGAGGGAGTGATGTTCTATATGGGAAATGCCATGGTGGAGACGGGTAAGAGCCCGCAGGCCATAGCCGAGGCCATTAGCGCCGGTGCGCTGGACATCACCAAGCTGCCCGTGCACGGCAAGGCAGACATCGACAAGGCCTTGGCGCCCGTCATCAACCAGACCATCGACAAGGTACGCAGCAACCGCCTGCGTCGTGAGAAGTACATCGAGACCATTGGTGAGGGGTCGAAGCCCTACCTGTACATCATCGTTGCCACGGGCAATATCTATGAGGACGTGGTGCAGGCTCAGGCCGGTGCCCGTCAGGGTGCCGACATCATTGCCGTGATTCGTACCACGGGCCAGAGCTTGCTGGACTATGTGCCTTACGGCGCCACGACCGAGGGTTTCGGCGGCACCTTCGCCACCCAGGAGAACTTCCGCATTATGCGCAAGGCTCTGGACGAGGTGGGCGAGGAGGTGGGCCGCTACATCCGCCTCTGCAATTACTGCTCGGGCCTCTGCATGCCTGAAATCGCCGCCATGGGCGCCCTGGAGGGTCTGGATGTGATGCTCAACGATGCCCTCTACGGCATCCTGTTCCGCGACATCAACATGCAGCGCACGCTGATCGACCAGTACATGAGCCGTATCATCAACGGCTTTGCCGGCGTTATCATCAACACTGGCGAGGACAACTACCTGACCACCGCCGACGCCTACGAGGAGGCGCACACGGTGCTGGCTTCGGACCTGATCAACGAGCAGCTGGCCCTCATGGCCGGCCTGCCCGAGGAGCAGATGGGCCTGGGCCACGCCTTCGAGATGGACCCCATGCTGGAGAACGGCTTCCTCTACGAGTTGGCGCAGGCGCAGATGATCCGCGAGATTTTCCCCAAGGCCCCGCTGAAATACATGCCCCCGACGAAGTTCATGACGGGCAACATCTTCCGCGGCCATATCCAGGATGCGCTGTTCAACGTCATTGGCCAGTGGACGCACCAGGGCCTGCAGCTGCTGGGTATGCCCACCGAGGCCATCCATACGCCCTTCATGAGCGACCGCTACCTCTCGATTGAGAACGCCAAGTATATCTTCAACAACATGAAGGATATCGGCGAAGAGGTGGAGTTCAAGGATGGAGGCATCATTAAGAGCCGCGCGCAGAAGGTGCTGCACGACGCCACACACCTGCTGGAGACCATGGAGAGCGAAGGCCTCTTCACGGCCCTGGAGAAAGGTATCTTCGCCAACGTGAAGCGTCCGAAGACTGGCGGCAAAGGCCTTGATGGTGTCACCCTGAAGGGCGAGCACTACTTTAATCCGTTTGTTGAATTAATGAAAGGAAAGAAATAAGATGAGCGAAGGATTGTATTCGATGGAGGCAAAGGACTACGACAAAACCCTTGACCTCACCAAGATAAAACCATACGGCGACACGATGAACGACGGCAAGGTGCAGCTGAGTTTCACGCTGCCCGTGCCCGCAGGTGCCGAGGCCGAGGAGGCCGCCAAGCAACTGCTGAAGAAGATGGGCTTCGAGAACCCCCTGGTGGTGTACCAGAAGGAGCTGACCGAAGGCTTCTGCTTTATGAACTGCTATGGTTCGCTGACCCACACCGTGGACTACACAAGCATCCACGTGCCCAAAGTGGAGAGCACCACTATGGATATGCACGAGTGTGACGACTATATCCGCGAGCACATTGGCCGAAAGATTGTCATCGTCGGAGCCTCGACGGGAACCGACGCCCACACGGTGGGCATTGATGCCATCATGAACATGAAGGGATACGCCGGCCACTATGGCCTGGAACGCTATGACATGATTGAGGCCTACAACCTGGGATCCCAGGTGCCCAACGAGGAGTTCATCGCCAAGGGCATCGAACTGCACGCTGACGCCCTCATCGTCAGCCAGACGGTGACTCAGAAGGACGTCCACATCAAGAACCTCACCGAATTGGTGGAGATGCTGGAGGCCGAGGGTCTGCGCGACAAGGTGATTCTCATCTGTGGCGGTCCTCGTATTAGCCACGAGTTGGCCAAGGAACTGGGTTACGACGCCGGTTTTGGTCCCAACACCTATGCCGACGACGAGGCTTCGTATATCGCCCAAGAAATGGTGAAACGTGGTTGGAAATAGACTTAAACAATTAAAAAAAATATTAAAAATGGAAAAAGAACAGATTAAACCCTTTATTGCCAAGCGCGCAGCCCAGGAGCTGCACGACGGCGATGTCGTCAATCTTGGTATCGGTCTGCCGACGCTGATTCCTAATTTCCTGCCCGAAGGTGTGCACGTCATCCTGCAGAGCGAGAACGGCATGATTGGCATGGGTCCCACCCCCGAAGAGGGCAAAGAGGACCCTTGGTTCATCAACGCTGGTGGTGGATACATCACCCATGTGCCGGGTGCGTCGACCTTTGACAGCGCCACCTCGTTCGGCATCATCCGTGGCGGTCATGTGGACGTCAGTGTCCTCGGTGCCATGCAGGTGGACGAAGAGGGCGACCTCGCCAACTGGATGATTCCTGGCAAGAAGACTCCCGGTATGGGTGGCGCCATGGACCTTCTGGTGGGCGCCAAGAAGGTGATCCTCGCCATGGAGCACACGGCTAAAGGCAACCCCAAGATTCTGAAGAAATGCACTCTGCCTCTCACCGCCAAGGGCCAGGTGAACATGATTATCACCGAGATGGGCGTGATGGAAATCACCCCGAAGGGTATCGTGCTGACCGAAATCAACCCCGAGTTCACGGTGGAGCAGGTTCAGGCCGCCACTGAGGCCAAGCTGATCATCAGCGAGAACCTGAAAAAGATGAATGCTTAAATTAATGTAAGAAGGAGGCATGGAGTCAAGGAGTCGAAGTCAACTCCTTGATTCCGTGGCTCCCTTTATTATAGTAACATGAAAAGGATAATCCTGTTTGCTGTTGCGCTGCTGTGTCTTGGTAGCACGGCGGTGGCGCAGCGCCATATTGAGTTCCGTTGGCGTGGCATCTATTTTGTCGGCGACGGTTCTTATTTGTTTAACCTGAATAGGACGCCCAACGAGAGCGGTGTGGCCGACACGGTGTCGGGCTTCATGCCTGCATTCTCCGGCGGATTCCAATTCCGCAAGGAGGCAGCTGTAGGTTTGGGTTTCGCCTATATGGCCGACCCTACAGGTGCATTTTCGCAGTTGCCACTTTTTGTGGAGTTGCGTAGCCATTTCACCCGCGACCGTTTGACTCCCTATGCCGTGCTGCAGGTGGGTTATACACTCCCGGTTGGCGCTTCGTCGGAACCTCCGGTGACAAAGATTGACGAAGGTGGCCTATACTTGGGTATTGAAGCAGGTGGCCGTTTCGCCATCAACCGTTCGTTTGCCTTGGGACTGCATGTTGGATATAAATTGTTGCAGTCCAACCAGGTGATACGATACGACATGCTCAATGAACCCGTATTTAGCGAGACTGTGGTGCTGCACATGCTTGGTGGCGGCCTCTCGCTTTATTTCGGCAACTAATTGAAATGCGATGAGAAAGGGTGTTCTTCTTCTTGTGCTGTTGATGCTCTTTGGCGCCCGTGTCGGTGCTCAGGAGGATGGAGCACGCATGAGAGCCCGCGCCAACGTGGAAGCCTACGACGACGAGGCCGGAATCATGAAGTCGGCCTATCGTGAGTCTCCCTATTTTATGGAGCTCACAGGGCGTTGGGACCAGAAGAAGACAGATAGTTCGGTGGTCTACTCGCGCGAGGTGGAGGTGGAAAAGTTCTGGAAAGACTACCGCGTAACGCTCAATGTGCGCTGTGGCCGTGCCTGTCGTATAGCACTCAATGGTAAAACCGTCGGCTATGGTGGCGATTCCCGCCACTGGAATGAGTTTGCCCTCAATGCTTATTTCAAATATGGCAAGAAAAACTTGCTGTCCATCGAAACATTAATGCATCCACGTGAGGCATTGCTTGAAAGCGATGACCAAATGGAGGGACTCAATGGTGAACCCTATCTGTTATTCAAGGGTGATCCGAATGTGGACGACCTGACGGTGACTGCAGACTATGATGCTGTTACTACGATGGGTACGTTGTCCCTCGAGGTCAGTGTGTTCAACAGCAAGAAGAAAGGGAAATACTATGTGGAGGTCGAAGTGTGGGACCCCAAGGGGCACACATTTGACCGCATGGGTCGATGGGTTGTTTTTGACAAGAGTACGCTGGCCACCGTAGACCTCAATAGGTCGTGGAGTGGGGTAGAGCCTTGGTCGGCAGAATTCCCCAAATTGTATACTGTTGTCGTCCGCCTTCGTAACGAGGACATGGAAGAGGAGGAACTGGTGGGGGCACGCTTTGGCTTTCGGCATGTCGAAGTGAAGGATGGTCTGCTGCAGATGAATGGGAAGCCCCTTACGTTGAAGGGTGTCACCTATGGAACCAAACATACAGAAGGATTTGCTGCTCGCGAACGCATGCGGCAGGATCTTCTGGCAATGAAAAAGCTTAATATTAACGCAGTCCGTACGTCCCGATATTCGCCAATGGACCCGTATTTCTATCAGCTTTGCGATGAGATGGGATTGTATGTGGTATGCGACGCCAACTTGTTGCCTGCTTCTACTCAACAGCAGGTGGTGGCTACGGACAAGGATTTTCTTCCTCTCTTTGAACGCCGCGTAGAAAATCTTTACGGAAAATACAAAAACTATACCTCCATCATTGCATGGTCATTGGGCGAGAGCCGCGACAATGGTATATGTATGTTGTCGGCGTACAAGCGTCTGAAATATTTGGATAAGAATCGTCCGGTTATCTTTGCCGGCGCTGGGTTCTCTGAGAATACTGATGTCATAGCACTGATGAAACCGACGGAGAAAGTGCTCCGCCAGTCGATGGAGAAGAACTCCGACCGCCCATTCATGATGCTGTCGGCAGTGGATGACAATAATTTTGCTGATTTTGAGGGACTGTGGTCACTGGTGGAAAATCGACGCAATCTACAAGGCGGTTTTATTGACGTATGGCCTCTCGGCACCGCCAGGGCTGCGGACCTGAAGAATCTTTTCTGTCCGTTCGATGTACAGCTCAGCAAGACCACTATCGACGATGCAGAATTCTTGGTGTTCAATCGAAACAACTTTGCCAACTTCAGCAATTATATATTAGAGTATACAATATTTACTAATCTGAGACCCAATATTACCGCTGGAGACCTGCCTGTTGCTATCGACGGTGGTGGGGTGGAGTCTGTGAAATTGCGTATTCCTCCGGTGGAAATGCAGCCAGGAGAAGAGCTCTTCGTCCGTTTTAATCTTGATGCACGACACAACGACAATCAGGCTCGAGTATCTACCACTGACCGTACGTTGGGCACAAAGGAGTTCGCTTTGGCTCAACAGATGTCGAGGCGGACAATTGTGAATAATGGCGCTCCCATTCAAGATAGTTCGATGTTGTCGCACGAACTGTTTTTTGTCGACCACATGGACTGGACGGCAGTTGTCGTGGGACACATGGTACGCCGCCCTGATGATCATACCCTTTGCGTCGACGATATGTGGAGATATTCTGCACCCGGTGGCAGTGTGATGTGTGACGTACGGACGACCTATACCCGTTTCAGCACGGTCGATGTAGTGGTGGATTATACCATTTCACCCAGCGACCGTATTGCTGCGGACAAGCTCCATCCGGTATTGATTTTGAAAGCGGCTGGCGATAGCGTTACATGGTTCGGCCTCGACCGAGCTGTCGCTTTTGCGAATCGCAACTCTGGTCAGGTAGGTGTCTTTACTCATACTACTGCCGGTGACAGTGCTATAGTGGAACGCAAGCATGTCCGCTGGTGTGCTACCCACAAGGGTGGGGAAGGTCTTTATGCCGAAATCCTCGGCGAACAGTTTGATATGCTGGACAATGGCGTCTACCTCCGGCTCTATCCCCGCTCCAACGATACGTTCCGACTCCACATGCGTCCATATGCTCAAGAAGATCCTGCCGGTTTTTATGGAATGAGATTCCCGCGTATGACTGTCGGTATGCTTGAACCCCCTACCATCACGGGTTCTGAGATTCGATTCTCCCAGCCTCTGACGGTGACCATTAGTAGTTTGCCCAACAGTGAGATACGTTATACAACTGACGGCACTGAGCCTACAGAAACCTCGCCTCGCTACACGAGCCCCTTTGTTATCAATGCCACTACGGTGGTCAAGGCCCGGGCCTTTGCCAAGGATATGCCACCGTCGTTCACCGCCACGCGCAAATTCAACTACGACTATATTGTCGCTACGTCTTTCTCGCGCAAGCCCAATACACCATTCAATGTGGGTACCGATACGCTGCTGTTTGACGGCGAGAAAGGTGTTGTTGACGACCTTTCGATGGGGTGGCTTGGCTTCTCTGGCGACGGTGTGGCCACCACTGTGCAACTTTCTAAACCCATCAACATCGATTTTCTCACGCTTCGGTTTGCCCATTCTCCTGAGATGTGGGCTTTTGCCCCCAGGCGAGTCACTGTGACCCTTTCGACCGATGGGACAACCTTCTCCGATACTATCCAGGTGATGATTCCGATAGAACCCGCTTCCGAAGAGGCCAATTCGCCACAGCTGGTGGAGGTACGAGTGCCTGTGGACAGGAACGGAATCAAGTCATTGGTGATCGACGCCCAATCCATCGGTGTCATACCTGCATGGCATCGTGCCAAAGGTTTGAAACCATGGCTTATGATGGATGAAATCCAAATTAGCGAAACGACGCAAAATCTACATACCAATACAAATTGACATGCGAAAGTTTTTGATTATAGTCTCGATTGTTCTCTTGGCAACAGCATGCGAGGTTGAATTCTCGCCCAATGCCGAGTGGAAAAATATTCCTGTCGTATATTGCCTGCTCGACCAGGATGATGATACCTCCTGGGTGCGCGTGCAGCGCTGCTATCTTACCGAGGACAATATATACAACTATGGCAGCAACTCAGACTCCATCAATTATCCCCAGGGATCCATTTCCGTATCCCTTTTGGCTTATGAAAACGGTCAGTTGAAGGATTCCATGAACTTCGAGTACACCACGCGTGACCATGAGCCGGGCTCCTTCGTAAGTACTAACCAGCCTCTTTATTATTGTCGCACCAAGAACAGACTGAAAGAGAATTATTCCTATGTTCTCCAAGTACGCAATGTCGCTGACAATTCCATCCTTGCTGTCAGCGATCCCATCATGCTGATCAAGAAAACAGCGTCGAAGCTTTTCGTCGACCCTTCTCTCACCATCCTGAATGGCACCGACACCATTAGTGGCCAGTTTGCCTTCTATAACAGTTTGGGAGGCTCCAGCAGTAATACCCTTTATTGCTATATCAGGTGGAATGCGCTCGAGAATGCACGCCTGTACCAGCCTGTTGTCCGTTTCTATTACGAGACTCAGGGTGAGGTTAAACATATAGACCTCCACGCATCCAATTCCAGAACCACTGAAACCTACTATTCTCGCGACCTCTTCCTCAGTCAGCTGAAGCAGTATTTCGGGGACGATACTACTCGTAAGCGTTATATTCCCCGTGTCGATTTGTACCTCACTTGTTGCTCCGAAGAATTGAATGCTTATATGATGGCGAATTCGTCGGGTGGTGCTGCTTCCGAGATGGCTGAGGGATTTTCCAATATCAATGGCGGTGTCGGCGTGTTTGCCTCGCGTCGCACCCATCTTTATAGTCGCATGCCTGCCGACAGTGCCATTACGGCTGGACGTGGATTATTGTACCATCTTATCCAAATGAACGTAGGGTTCTATTAATAAGCAGATTATGTGACAATTTAATATAAAAATACATAATAATGTAAATTTATATCCTCAAATTCAATATTTTTATGTATTTTTGCATTTTTACAAGAAATAATAAAAAGACTAAAAATCAATAAAATAAACAATCAGATGAACATCACAAGAGAGAAATTAAGTGATTTGGAACTCTGTATCAAGGTTGATATCGAGGAAAACGACTACATTGAAAATGTAAACAAACAGCTGAAAGAGTATCAGCACAAGGCCACCATCCCTGGCTTCCGCAAGGGTATGGCCCCTAAGGGACTCATTGAGCGTATGTACAAGCCCGCCATCGTCGGCGACGCCGTGCAGAACACCCTCAACACCTCCCTCTTCAAGTATATCGACGACGAGAAACTCCACATTCTCGGCATGCCCATGTCCAACGACGAGAAGACTGGTGAAGTCGACTTCGCCAAGGGTACTTCCTTCTCGTTCTATTTCGACGTCGCCGTTGCCCCCGAATTCAACCTCGAGTGGGACAAAGTCAATGTCAAGTACAACCAGATTAAGGTTACTGCCAAGGATGTCGACAACGAGATGAACAATGTCGTCAACCGTTACGGTAAGTTCGAGACTCCCGAGACCGTCGCCGCTGGCGATATCATGTATGGTAAACTCGTCGAGCTCGACAAGGCCGGTGCCCCCAAAGAAGGTGGCGTCGAGACCTTCGTCTCCCTCAACCTGCTCAACCTTAAGGATGCCGAGTTTATGCCCCTCTTCGAAGGCAAGAAGGCCGAGGACAAGATTGTCTTCAATATGGCTAAAGCTTTCCCCACCGCCGACATCGAGCGCGCTCTCCATATCGACACCGCTGCCGCCAAGAAATTCAAAGCAGACGTCGAACTTACCCTCTCTGGCATCTCCCGCATCATCCCCCACGAGATCAACGATGAGCTCTTCCAGATGGTCTTCCCCGGCCAGACGGTGAAGGACGAAGCCGCTTTCCGTAAGATGCTTCAGAAGGAGATTGAGAAGGCCAATGCCGAACAGAGCGACTATCTCTTCGTCAACCAGGTCCGCAAGGCTCTCCTCGACCAGTTCACCGCTCCTCTGCCCGAGAACTTCCTTAAACGCTGGTTCGCCTCCCGTGGCGACAAGGATATGACTCCCGAGAAGATCGAGGCCGACTGGAACGACAAGTATGTCCCCTCGCTGAAGTGGGAGCTCATCGAGTCCAAGCTTGAGGAAATCAGCCCCGTCGAACCCACCAACAACCAGATTGTCGACTATATCAAGGACATCCTCCGTCGCAACGATCGTCCCGTCGAGGGCGAAACCAAGGAGCAGGCCGAAGACCGCCTCGAAAAGGCTGCCCGCAGCATCGCTGCCGACCGTCAGAATCTTGGCCAGGTCATCGACCGCCTCTATGCCGACAACCTCAGCAAGCTCTTCAAAGACCAGGTCAAGCCCGAGGTCGAGAAGGTCTCCGCCAAGGAGTTCGCCGAGCGCGCCAAAGAATAACCATTCAGAAAAAATAACCCTTTAACCCTCATATCCCGTTATGAAGAAGTTGTTGTTGTCACTCTTGCTTGTTGGCTTTGCGCTTGGCGCCAAAGCCCAACCGGCAGCAGACAATACCTTTTTTTGGTCGGTGAATGCAGGAGCCACTTTCTATCAGCATTCCGGCGAAAGCCAGTTCGGGCTCCCCTCTGGCGGTCTCTATTTGGGCCGCTGGCTCATGAAGCCGCTGGCTTTCCGCCTGGCTGTTGATGCCAATATGGTCCCCAGTCACTTCCAGACCGATGGCTCCACCAACTCTCTCTACCTCTTCGGCAGCGCAGAGTTCATGTGGGACATCAATTCCACGTTCTTCCATGTCTACAACAAGAACTTCCTCTATCCCATCCCCGTCTATCCTCTCATCGGTCTTGGCCTCGTATATCGTCCTGAGATCGAAGTTGACGGCCAAACCATTGGCGCCGACAACGACTTCCAGGCCATGCTTGGTTTCAACCTTCCGGTGCGTATCGGTCCCAAATGGGATGCCTTTTTGGAGTACAAGTGCTTCTTCCTGCCGCAGTCGTTCGACGGCAGCCGTGGCGACAACTTCATGCACAACATCACCCTCGGCCTTACCCATCGCATGACCGACGACCCCTATCACCGTCGTACCGCCCATGCGTCGCGCAACACGGCCGAGGACTGGTTTGTGGGCTTCGGCGCAGGTGTCAGCTTCTCCTCCTTCGAGTTTGAGTATATCGGCAACTTTGACGCCCGTCTCTACAACTTCACCCCGGAAATCATGCTCGGCCGCAACTACAGCGAAGTCTGGACTATCCGCTTCGAACTCTCGGGCTTCTTTGCCCGCCATCGTGCCCACATGGTTCCCGAACTCAACGAGGAAGGCACCGGCATGGTCGAAAAACTGCATCCCGGCAGCTGGTATACCTTCAACGTATTGCACACTGACTTCATGGTCAACCTCACCCACCTGTTCAATTTCCGCCGTGGTGTGAAGTGGAATTTCCTGCCCTATCTTGGAGCTGGTCCTGTCTGGCGCTACCAGGCCAAGCCTGTCTTCACCGTGGCTGCCGACGCCGGCTTCATGGCTCGACGCTACATCGACAATATGGGCGACTTCTACATCGACCTCAAGTACATCATGGTGCCGCCCCGTGTGGCTGGCGAAGCAGGTCCTGAAGGCAGCATTTTCGGTGTAGGCTATCCTATGCTCACCATCGGCTACATCCACAACTTCGGCCACTCCACCACGCGCTACCGCATGCCCGTCAACAGTTCTGTCAATTAACCTTCCTCACACCTAAACGGATTATATATGAAGAAATTTTTACTTCTATTGCTGACGGCGGTTACCTTTGCCACCGCCACAGCCCAGCCAGGCGAACGCTTTGGCGACAACATGTTCGTCACCCTCAAAGGGGGTGTGGGAGTGTACAGCAACCGCGTCAACGAGAGCCCCATGGGCTTCTCCGGCGGCATCTCTGTGGGTAAATGGATTGTCAGCCCGCTGGCTTTCCGGGTGAGTTTCGACTTCATGACCATTCCCAACGCATCGACCGTCAACCCTTACACCGCCCAGTTCGCTCTTGGCAATGCCGAGTTCCTGTGGGACTTCACCTCCACGTTCTTCCGCATCCGCAACTGGCGCCTCAAGTTCTATCCCATGATAGGCCTGGGTGTGGCCTTCGAAAACGGCGACAACCACTCTACCGAGCACGAGTTTCAAGCCATGTTGGGCGGTCAGCTCAATTTTGTCTTGTCTCCGCGTTGGGATGCTTTCCTGGAATACAAGTGCAACATGTTCCCCGAGGCCTTCGACGGCAGCGGCGGCGATGTCTATCTCCACTCGTTCCTCCTCGGCTTCTCGCATCAGTTCACCGAAGGGCCTTTCCGCCGTCGCACGGCGGGAGAGTCGCGCGACGTGATGGAGGACTGGTTCTTCGGTGCCGGCATCGGCCCCAACTTCTCTTCCTTCACCTTCGAACACATGGACAAGCTGGGCATGTACGGCGCTGCTCCCGAGATTATGTTTGGACGCAATTACAGTAACTTCTGGACCATTCGCTTCGAGCTGGGCGGCCTCACGGCGCACGAGCGCTACGACACCATCGAGAACGAGCCCGGCCAGGGTTACACCTTCTCCACGCTTCACGCCGACGTGATGGTCAACCTCACCCATGCCTTGAAGTTCTCGCGCGGCAAAAAGCTTAATGTGCTGCCCTATCTGGGCGCCGGTCTGGCGTGGCGCTACGACAATGCAAAGTTCGACATGGCCGCCGATTTCGGTGTCATGCTGCGCTACTACATTGGCCGTCGCAGCGACCTTTATGCCGACTTCAAGTACCTGATGGTTACGCCTCGCATTGGTGGCGGTACCGGCGATGCCGGCCCGCTGCCCGGTATGCTGAGCTACGATATCCTTTGGGTGGGTCTGCCCTCCATCACCATTGGCTACATCTACAACTTCGGACACAACACCACGCGCTACCGCCTGCCGGCCCACTGGAGCCCCGGTGGCAGCTGCACCGACTGATAGGACAAAAAACAAAAAGCCCCCGCTGCATTCGCAGCGGGGGCTTTTTTTGTTTGCCAGTAGAGATGCTGCGTGCGGCGTCTCCCGGGTGGTTTTATGCGTCTGTAGAGACGGGGTATGTCCCGTCTCTACATCGCTCGTTTACAGACTTTCGTAGCGTGGGCTGAAGGTGTCGCCACCGCGCAGGTCGCCGGTCTGCAGGCCTTTCTTGAGCCAGCGCATACGCTGTTCCGAGGTGCCGTGGGTGAAACTCTCGGGATACACCTGGCCGCGGGCGCGCTTCTGCAGGTAGTCGTCGCCGATTTTCTGGGCGGCGTCGATGGCCTCCTTGAGGTCGCCCTCGTCCAGCGAGCCGAACATCTTGTTCTCGTGGTAGCCCCACACGCCGGCGTAGTAGTCGGCCAGCAGCTCGATGCGCACACTGGTCTTGTTGCGCTCGGTCTCGTTCTGGAGGCTCATCGTGCTGTGGGCCTCGTCGAGGATGCCCAGCAGGTGCTCCACGTGGTGACCCACCTCGTGGGCAATGACGTAGGCGTAGGCAAAGTCGCCGCCGGCGCCCAGGCTCTTGGGCATCTCGTTGAAGAAATCGAGGTCCAGGTACAGGCACTCGTCGGCCGAACAGTAGAAGGGCCCCACGGCCGACGTGGCTTTGCCGCAGCCGCTCTGCACCGAGCCGTGGAAGAGCACCATGGTCGGCGCCTTGTAGGTGCGGCCCATTTTCTTGAATTCAGCAGTCCACACGTCCTCCGTCGAGGCCAGAATCTGTTTGGCGAATACGGCGAACTCCTCCTCCTGCGCCGTGGGGGTGTAGTTCTCGGACTGCTGGCCCGAGGTGGCGGTGCTAAATCCCTGTTGTACGGCATCACCTAGAGAACCGCCGTTGAGCAGGGTGAATAGGGCTGTGAGAATGATGGCTCCGATGCCGCCTCCGATGGCAATCTTCTTGCCCGAGCTGCGGCGGTCGTCCACATTTGTACTTTGTCTTCTTCCTTTGAGATTCATAGGGTTGAATGGGTATTAAAAGGTTATCATTTATTTTCCATAGCAAACGCCAAAAGAGCGTTTTTATTGTGTGTATGCTTTATTTTTTACCCTTGTTGTCATGCTCCCCCATCCGGGTCAAAACCCTGCCTGATTCGCCCTTGATTCGGCCGTTCTTATATTGTTCTTATAT
>DGTB01000125.1:27231-31315 GCA_002394185.1 Bacteroidales bacterium UBA4347
TATAAGAACGGCCGTATTGGGGGCGAAGAGGGTACCTGTGCGGTGCCTGTTTTCTGAATTATGGGCGGAGGGGCAATAAAAAGGAATTTTGGGCGTTATTGCTTATAAATAGATTGATATGACGAACCGATTCCTTTTGATGGCGTTTGGATTGGCGGCGATGCTGCTGGCGGGTCCGGGCTGCCGGGCGCAGGGGGTGACCCTCGAGCCGCGCTGCAGGGCCGAGATCGATGTGCGGCCGCTGGCCGATGTGCAGAGCTATGTGCAGTTGACGCATGCGGCGGAGTACCACGGGCGCTACTATTGTCGCTTTGTGGCGTCGCCGAGACTTGGGGAGTGGTCGGGAATCGACAGCAGTTTCTTTTTCCGGCTGACGCCCACGGAGCGCCGTTGGGGCGGCAGTCGCGACGACCGCTATGTCGACGTGGAGCGCCTGGAGTGGCCCCGGAAGCTGAGCGACGACAGGTACTGCGACCTCTTTGTGCGTCACGACACGCTTTTTCTCCAGTGCTACTATGTGGATTTGCTCTGCTACTACCTCGATACTGTGGCCTCCGCTTGGCGCCGCTGCGCGAAGGCGGACCACATGGTGTATGAGGATGCGGAGTTCAGGGTCTACCTGATGGACCATGGCGAGTGGGGCACGTACCTGTGGTTCCTCGACCGCAGGGACGGCCGGTGGCGTGTGATGGAGGGCGGAGGGAATGTGCGTCGCATAGGCGGGCGGTTCTTCATTGGCGGCGGGGCGCGGCTGCGTGCGCTGTCGGTGGCGGAGCTGAGGGCTGCGCCGCCGTCGCCCGTGGCAATGCAGGAGACGGAGCGTTCCATCGAGTTCTTCTACGATTCCACGCGGTTCCATCCGCTGGAAGGCGAGGTGGTGTGGAAGCATTCGCGCTGGTCGCCCGATTCATGGTTTGTGGAGGACAATCCCTACGACACGCTTATCAGCGGCACCTTCGTGGCTGGAGGCGAGTTGCAGATGCTGGTGGCACTGAAGGATGAGACGGCGGTGATGCACTTCGAGGAAGGCCGCATGGTGCGCACGGCGGGGCTGGGCGAGAAGCTGTGGACCTTTAGCTGGGATGGCAGCCACCGCGGTTTCGTGGACGGGGAGCGGCTGCTGTTGCCGTTCGAAAAGGACTTGAACCATTGGGGTCTGGTCGATGTGCGCGACGGGCGCCTGCGTGTGGTGTACATCGAGCACAACATGGACTCGCTGCCCCGGCTCAACTACGACGGTGTGGTCGACGAGCTGGCTTTTGCCGGCACGGGGGGGGGACTGCAGACCGACAGTGCCGCGGCGGAACTGGAGGCCCGTCTGGGCGCCGTGGCCGCCAGGCCCTGGCACCGCCCGTACTACGCCAATTTCTCGAGGCTGGGCTATGGCAAGGGCTATCGCGTCGACCGCTACTACAAGAATATCGACAACCGCTACTGCCAGTGGACCGACTATTGCATCGACGAACGCACACATCGTATCTGCGCCATGCATATCTCGGTCCACAAGCTTGGATTATATGGTTTTTCCAACAGGGGGTTTGGTGGCTTTAAAGACTATGGCGACGAGTTGCGCCGGGCGCCGATGTCGTCGTATCTGCCCACGAGCCATGCCGAGCCGCAGGAGGAGGGAGACTGGCTGGTGTGGCGCAACGGAAACATGGCAATCAAATTCCACAAGAAGTATAAATACCTGCTGGTGCACGAGGAGGGTGTGGCGCTCGACCTGCAGTCGCGGCTGGGGATACATACCCATGTGCAGTTGGTGAAGGCGGCGGAGTACCATGGGCGCTACTATTGCGCCTTCCATTACGACGGCCTTACGGGGAGCGGGACGGTGATGGCCGTGGTGGACGGCGGCAGCGGACGATATACGCTGGCGCCGGTGCCGGTTGAGACGGGTATGCACCATAGCGACGACCTCTTTGTGCGCCACGATACCCTGTTCTATCACCACTATGGCTCGTGGTCCGGGCAGGACCACTGGTTCGACACGGCGGCGATGCAGTGGCGCGAGTGCGCCAAGACGGGCGACCTTGTGCACGAAGATGCCGACTACCGTGTCTACGCCATGGATCACGGCGAGTGGGGCCAATGCACGTGGTTCATCCACCGCGCCACGGGGCGGAGGCTGGTGGTGGCGGGCATCGGTTTGGTGTGCCGTGCGGGCGAGGCCTACTACATAGTGGAGCCCGCGCTGGTGCGCCGGGTCAGCCTGGCGCAGCTGGCTGCTGCCGAGTCGTCGCCGGTGGCGATGGAGGATGCCGACACGAGCCATTGGATGACGGAATATGCGAGGGTGATTATCGACGGCGACATCGTTTACCGCCCCTCGGACTATGACAACTTCCTCGACGGCTACCTGCAGCAGCCGCGCGACACGATGATTGCGGCACCCTTCGTCGACGGCGACAGCCTGCGTCTGCTGGTGGATTTGCCGGGAGGCACGGCTGTGATGGCGCTGAGGGACGGAAGGCTGTGCATGGTGAAGAACCTCGGCCGACGCTATGGGCTTCTGCGTCCGCGCGACGGCTGGCGGGGTATGCTGCAGGGCGACGGCCTGCTGCTGCCGTGGCAGGAGAACGAGTACGAGTCTGGCCTGCTGCGTGTGGAAAAAGGGCAGGTCTCCGTGCTGCCCCTGCACCATAATTTCGACACCCTGCCGGTGCTGCCCACCGACGGGTTGGACTCGCTGCTGCCCTTCTTGAGCGCAGGGTGGGGGAGGCTCACGGGGCGCGAGGTGAGGGAGTTCCTTCTTGCCCAGGGCACGTATTATAAGGGTATGGACAGCCTGCTGCGCAATGCCTATTTTAAAGAAGATGCGGGCATCAACGAGCGGCAGTACCATTGCGACCGCTATAGCCGCCGTGTGGACACGCTTTTCTGGCTTGCCGTGCAGGTGTGCCTGCGCAACGCCGACAGCGTGGCGGACGCTCTGTTTTTCGACTTCGGCCTCCCCGATACCTATGTGCCTGCCGAGCCGTTGTGGGACCGTTTGGGCTACGAGGAACGTCAGCGGTTCTTCCAACGCACCAATGAGCGTGTTATCGCCCGCCTCGATTCCCTCTGCGGACGCCATAGACGTGTGGGCGAGGAGGACCTCCTTTGGACCCTTGGACCGCTACATCTGCGCTACTACCCCAACAGCCGGCGGATGCTGGTGTGGTGAGGGCAGTGTTCAGCGGTTGGTGTTTTTTTTGAAAAAAGATTTGCATTTTTGCAAAGGTTTGATTAATTTTGTGGTGTTGTTATTTTGAAACGAAATACAATATCATATTAATCCATAAACACTTACAAAAATGTACAGGATTGAAGGACACCCTATTCTTGACATCCCGCAAGGGGAGAAGACCGAATTCATGTTCGAAGGCCACAAGGTGGTGGCCGAGAAGGGCTACACGATAGCCAAGGCGTTGCACGAGGCTGGTTTTCCGGTGCATAGCCACAGCCTGGACGGCCGTAACCGTTCGCTGGAGTGCGGCATAGGCAAGTGCGGCGCCTGCGAGATGCTGGTGGACGGCCGCGTGCGCCGCATCTGCATCACCGCCGTGGACGGCGTGCGCGAGGTGCGCACCATCACCCACGAGGCCGACCTGCCGGGCGTCACCTTCGAGCCGCCGCAGCGTCCCGAAGAGTCGGCGCAGACGGTGCAGGTGTACAAAACCCAGGTGGCCATTGTCGGTGCCGGCCCCGCCGGTCTGGCCTGCCGCGAGCAGCTGAATGCCTTCGGCATCGACAATCTTGTCATCGACAGCAACCCCCGCATCGGCGGACAGTTCAACATGCAGACCCACCAGTTCTTCTTCTTTGAGAAGGAGCAGAAGTTTGGCGGTATGCGCGGTTTTGACATCGCCAAGACACTGGCGGGCGACAGCCATGACGGCATCCTGCTCAACAACACCGTGTGGGACCTGCTCGAGGGGCGACGTATCGCCTTGAAGAATGTTGTTACCCAGGAGGTCAGCTACATCGATGCCGACCATCTGGTGGTGGCTACCGGCGCCGTGCCGTTCATGCCCGTGTTCGAGAACGATGACGTGCCCGGCGTGTACACCGCTGCCGTGTTCCAGAAGATGATGAACCAGGA
>DGTB01000093.1 GCA_002394185.1 Bacteroidales bacterium UBA4347
CACTGTGGTGGGAGTTGGTAGGGAGATGGTAGGTATTTGATAGGGTTTTAGTAGGTGCATCGTACCTGTTTTTTTACAAATAAAAAAATCCGTCCCAAGGTGGATGTAAAAATAATTTCACCCATTTCGGAGTTTTTTCGTACCTTTGTGCAATCATTGGAATGCGGGAGACCGCAACAATAAGCAATCAACAAGACAGTTATGATTTTTTCTGCACTCTCTGAATATATCAATGCCAACGCTCCGATGAGCAATATACCGGCCCTGTTGGGGCTTCACCACAGCAATCCGCTGGGGCTGCACCCCATCGTCATCCCCATCTTCCTGCTGGTGCTGGCGGTGGCCATGAGGATCATCTATTTCGTCATCTACAAGCAGGAGCGGCGCCAGCTCTATCCGCTGCTGTACACGCTGTGGTGGGTGGCCTTGGCGGCGACGTACTATTACTGCTTCTCGGGCGACCTGCCGCTCTTCGAGGACACCGACCTGCACCGCAAGGAGGTGTGCGTGGGCTGGTTCTGCCAGCGCCAGGTGGTGGGCACAGGGTGGTCACTGCTGGGTGTGGCGCTGCTGAGCTACACAGCCTACAGCATGTTCAACGTGCTGCTGCACGTCATCGCCCACCAGAGCGACCGCATGGGGCTCAAGGAGAAGCAGTGGCGCGAATGGAACTGGATTATCATTGTGATGCTCGTCGGGGCCTCAGCGGCCGGCATTGCCGACTCATTTGCGCCCATCACCGGCGTGTGGATTATGATTGCCTACCACGTAGTGATGTTCCTGATGGTGGTGGCGAAGCTGGTGGTCGACACCCGCCGCACGCACCTCTTCCACCGCTGCCTCTTTTCAGCCTTCTGCTTCGTGGTGGCCTTCGAGGCCATCACCATGCTGGCCATCGAATGCATAGAGGGCTACATCTACCTCTTCATCCCCATCGTGGGCCTCTTCATCTCCGCCGACGCCCGCTACAAGAAGCACCAGCACCCTGCTGCGTGAATGTGAACAAGTTAGTGTACAGGACATGAAAGATGTTGTAACGACAGAACTTTTCCGAACCTCGCAGAGCTGGGACGGGGCACCGCTGCCCGACTACCTGCAGGGGCGCCCGGAGCTGGTGGCCATGAAGTATGTCTTCCCCGCCGGCTGCACGTTGGGGTGGCACCACCACGAGGTGATGAATTTCGGGGTGCTCACTCAGGGCGAGCTGACCATCGTGGCAGAGGACGGCACCGAGAAGACCATCCATGAGGGCGAGACGGTGGTCGAGATGGTCGGCACCGTCCACCACGGTGAGAACCGGGGTGCGAAGCCCGCCGTACTCTATATGTTCTATCTGTCGCAGAAAGACATGCCCTTGGCCATAGACACCACCTCGCGGTAGCGCGCCAGGGTGGTGGCCTTCATGATGGCCTTGTGCATTTTGTGGTCGAGGGGAATGTATTCCCAGAAAGCCCGTAGCCGCGCCAGCACTTGGCTGTCGCCGCAGAGGGTCTGGGTTGCGTGGCGGTAGAGCCGTTCGTGCATAGCCAACAGCACCTCTTTTGGTTCCCGATTGCCGAGCATCCATGGCCGTGCCAGCAGGCCCCGGCCGATCATGACGCCCTTGAGGTTTGGCACTGCCTGCAACAGCATATCGCTTTTATTGCCGTCGTTCCCGTCCGCGTCAGCCATAACTCTTAACTCATAACTCTTAACTCCTAACTGCACTTCCGCGTCGCCGTTGTACACCATGGGGTGCACGCAATGTTCTGCAAAATGCTTGAAGGCCGCGAGGTCGGGCGTTCCCTTGTACTGCTGTCGTCCCAGGCGGGCATGCAGGGTAACATGGCAGAGGGGCATCCGGTTGACGGTCTCCAGCGCCCGCAGGCCCTCGTCGGTGCTCTCTTGGCCGAGGCGCATCTTGACGGAGAAGACGACCTCCGGCCGGCGCTGCATCTCGGCGAGGAGATCCTGCAGCTTGTCGGGGTGCTGCAGGAGGCCGCTGCCGCGTCCGGCATGGACCTGGAGGGGGAAGGGGCAGCCCATGTTGACGTCGATGCGGCGCCAGCCCTGTACCTGGAGGGCATCGCAGAGGCGCGCCAATTCGTCGCCGTCGCGCGCGATGACCTGTGGCACCGTGGGGACGCCATGGTTGGCTTCGGGGTCCGTGTCGCGCAGGTCTTTGCGCCGCACCTCCCCTTTCTCAATCCTCACGAAGGGCGTATAGTACTCTCCCACCCCGCCGGCGCACTCCCAATGCGCCCGCCGGTACGCGGCATCCGTATACCCCTGCAGCGGCGCAAAAGCAATGTATAATCCGTCCTGTTTCACGCTGCAAAGATACGAAAAAAAGCAAAAACAGCTTTTACACTATTTATTTTGGTATCAAAAAAAACAGAACGAGCCACCCAATCGGGCGGCTCGTTCTATTCATTTATACATTCGCAAATGGCTTAGTGTCTACGGCCACCGTCGCCGCTGGAGCGGCGCTCGCCACCGTTACCGCCTTCACGACGGCCATGACCACCACGGTCGCCGTCCTTGCGGTCGCCACCGCGACCGCCTTCGCGGCGCGGGCCACGGGCGGGCTTCTCCTCCACATAGCCTTCGGGCTTGGGCAGGAGGGCCTTGCGGCTAAGCTTGATCTTGCCGTTCTTCTCGTCGAAAGCGATGACCTTCACCTGGAACTCGTCGCCCACGTGGATGAGGCCTTCGAGGGTCTCGGGGTGACCCCACTCGTACTCGCTGATGTGCATCAGGCCTTCCTTGCCGGGCAGGAACTCCATGAAGGCGCCGAACTCGACGATGCTGACGACCTTGGCGTCGAACACATCGCCCACCTCGGGCACCGTGCAGATGTCCTTGATCCACTTGAGGGCGGCAGCGATGTCGTCCTTGTTGGCCGAAGCGACGTCGACGATGCCAAACTCGCCTTCCTCTTCGATATTGATGATGGTGTTGGTCTCGGCCTGAATCTTCTGGATGACCTCGCCACCCTTGCCGATGACGGCACCGATGAA
>DGTB01000089.1 GCA_002394185.1 Bacteroidales bacterium UBA4347
AACGACATCCCCGACCAGGAGGTGAAGGGCAACCCCGACGCCGACCTGCTCGTCATCGGTTGGGGCGGCACCGCCGGTGCCCTGACCCTCGCCGTCGAAGAGATGAACAACGAAGGCAAGAAGGTGGCCTACACCCACTTCAACTACATCTGCCCGCTGCCGAAGAACACCGGCGACATCCTGCGCAAGTACAAGAAGATTGTCGTCTGCGAGCTCAACAACGGCCAGTTCGCCGGCTACCTGCGCACCAAGTTCCCGGAGTGCCCCATGACCCAGTACAACAAGATTATGGGTCTGCCCTTCGAGGTTGGCGAGCTGAAAGCCGAGTTCAACAGATTAATTGAAAAAAATTGAAAATTGAAGATTAATTATGGAAAAACATTTTGTTCCCAAAGCGGATCGCGAATATACAAAGGCTGATTTCCAGAGCGACCAGATGGTGAAGTGGTGCCCCGGCTGCGGCGACCACGCCATCCTTGCCGCCCTGCTGGCCACCTTCCCGAAGACGGGATATAAGAAAGAGAACGTTTGCATGGTTTCCGGCATCGGCTGCTCGAGCCGTATTCCCTACTATGTGGACACCTACGGCTTCCACAGCATCCACGGACGTGCCTGCGCCATTGCCACGGGCGTCAAGCTGGCCAATCCCGCGCTGAGCGTGTGGGTGAACATGGGCGACGGCGACTCCATGGCCATCGGCGGCAACCACCTCATCCACGCTGTGCGCCGCAACCAGGACCTCAACATCACCATCTTCAACAACGAGATCTACGGCCTGACCAAGGGCCAGTACAGCCCCACGACCAAATTCGGCCAGGTGACCAAGACTTCGCCCTACGGCACGATCGACTACCCCTTCAATCCCGGCGAGCTGGTGATGGGCGCCCAGGGCACCTTCTTTGCCCGTACGCTCGACTGCGTGCCCAACCTGAGCACCGACTGCATGACCCGCGCTGCCAAGCATGACGGCTGCTCGGTGGTCGAGGTGCTGCAGAACTGCGTCATCTTCAACGACAAGACCCACGCCGCCATCACCGACCGCGCCGTCCGCGACGACCGCACCATCGTGCTCGAGCACGGCAAGCCCATGCTCTTCGGCAAGAACAAGGAGAAAGGTCTGCGCTTCAACGGCCGCCAGCTGGAGGTTGTCACCCTCGGCGAGAACGGCGTCACCATCGACGACATCATGGTGCACGACGAGACTACCGAAGACACCGGTATCCACATGATGCTGGCCCACATGGGCGGCGACCTGCCCGTGGCCCTCGGTGTCATCCGCAACGTCAAGAAAGTCAGCTACACCCAGCTCTACGAAGAGCAGATGGAGGAGCAGATGAACGTCGGAAAATACAAATGCATGGACGACCTGCTCAACAGCGGCGACACCTGGGAGGTGTGACGCAGTTATGAGTTAGGAGTTAGGAGTTATTGACTCATAACATATAGAACGGCAAGGCTCGGAGCATTCTCCGGGCCTTGTTTTTTGTTAAAAATTTTGCCAGTTCCACCATTTTTAGTATTTTTGCATTTAATATATACATGTAGTCCGATGAAAAAGATATTGTTTACACTGTTAACAATGAGCATCTTAATGGGTTCACAGGCGCAAGAAAAGAAATGTGCCATCGACACGAAGACCCTTGTAGCCGAGCAGATAGCTGCCGGTGCCACCAGAATCAGCATGCTGGCAAAGATGGTTCCCGGGTTCGACCGCAGTGTGTTCGAGAAAGCCGGCATCACCTTCGGTGCCCAGGCGGGCCAGATAGTGACCATGCGTGTGCCCGTTGAGGCGCTACCGCTGCTGGAGAGCGAGAAACAGGTGCTGCAATACAGCATCTCGCACCCCATTGCCCAACCCGAGTGCGACCGCACACGTTTCGATACCCATGCCGACAGTGTGCAGGGCGGTTTCGGCCTGGAGACCCTTGTCGACACCACCTTCACCGGAGAAAATGTCTATATCGGCATCACCGACTGGGGCTTCGACTACACTCACCCTAACTACAACAATTTAACAAACAACTACCGCCTGGATATGGCCTGGGACCACTTCCGTACGGCAGGACCCGCCCCCGACGGTTTCGACTATGGCACCCTCATTAGCGGTCGCACGCCATTGCACAACGCTCAAGGCGACACCTCGAATCTCTATGGTTACGGCACCCACGGCACCCATGTGGCCGGAATCTGCGCCGGTCGTGGAGGAAATGAAAAGTACGTAGGTATGGCTCCCAAGGCGCGCCTGCTGTTCTGCTCCTTCGGACTTAACGAAAGCGATTGGATGGACGGTGTGGCCTGGATGCGTCAGGTGGCTGCCGACAGTGCACGTCGCCTGGTGGTGAACAGCAGCTGGGGCATGTACTCATTCAGCACCCTTGACGGCACTTCGCTACTCAGCCAAGCCATCAACGCCTGGGCAGATGACGGCACGGTCTTTGTCACCAGCGGAGGCAACAACGGCCGCACCAGCATTCCCTTCCACATCCGCGCCGACTTCAACAACGACACCATCGACACCCTCCGCACCATTCCGGCCCGCGCCAGCGAAATCTACAGCATCAACGAGACTGGCCAAGTCTTGATTATGTGGGGTGAAGAGGACCATGACTTTGAGGCCTGTATCCGTATTCGCAAAAACGACACCACCATTTGGAGCAGTCCCATGTTCAACACCGCCCACGGCGACACCACCATATATGACACCCTCTATTGCGGCAACGTGAAAGTGGGCTACCGCGCCATGATTGAACACAGCAACCCCTTCGACCACCGCCCCCACATCCAAATTGATGTCCGCAAGACCACGATGGAGACACAACTCTTCATCACAGCCACCGATGGTATTGTCCATGCCTGGAACCTTGCCGACAAGGAGAATCATGCCGGCAACGAGGGTTGCTCATTCAAGAACAAACAACGCCCCGGATTCACCGCTGGCGATGCCCTATACGGTGTGGGTGAACCTGCCTGTGCTGAAAAAACCATTGCCGTGGCCGCCCACAATGCAGACCGAACCATCACCAGCACTGGAGCATTCAAGCCTGGCCGCCTGGCCGATTTCAGCAGCAGCGGTCCTCTGATCAACGGTGTGATGAAACCCGAAATCTCCGCCCCCGGCGTCGACGTCATTTCCTCCATCAGTGCTTGGACAACCGATTCCTACTCGGCCTTCATGAGGCAGACTGTATTCGGAAATTCTTATATCTGGTCGGAGATGAGCGGCACCTCCATGTCGAGTCCCGCCGTCACCGGTATCGTGGCACTCATTCTGCAGGCCAATCCGCGACTCAGTGTCGACCAGATCCGCGACATCATCTTCACCACCGCCCGCAATGACTCTATAACCGGACCCCTCGTGGCTCGCGACAGCATGGACCTCCGCTGGGGATGGGGCAAAATCGACGCTCTCAAGGCTGTCAACAAAGCCCTCAGTCTCGTCAGCATCAATCAGGTGGAAGACCTCCGCACACCCCTCAAGGTCTACCCCAACCCTGCCAGTTCGTGCGTTACCGTGAAGACTCTCTGCGGAGAGGCCCAGACTCTGAACATCTACACCATGGATGGACGGCTGGTAATGCAGACGCCCGTAAACCAGGAAGCCACGATAAATATCGATGGCTGGAGCCGTGGTGTTTACATTCTCCGTGTGGGAAGCCGCACCGAGAAACTCATCGTCCAGTAAAACCTGTCTTCTCACATGCTGAAGCTGTTCGAGAGAAACACCGTATTCCAGGTCGCATTCATCATTGTGGCCATCGTCCTGCTATGGTACAAAGCCTTCACCGACCCTGTCCCGATGGAGCCTGACGGCCATTTCGCCCCTCTCTACGACCTTCTCTGCAGTCTTTCCCTTTCGCCCACCCTCTCCGTAGTCATCGCCATGTTGCTTGTGGCATCCTCGGCCTTTTTCTTCAATCTCATGCTGACCAATGCAGGCCTCGCCTCGCAAAACAGCCTCCTTCCCACCCTGCTCTTCATCACTGCCGCCAGCGCCACGTCGCCCTCTCTATCCCCCTCTCTCATTGCATCGCTGATCACCATTGCTGTGGTCAATATGCTGCTCCTGCGCAGCACACTGCTCACCGTCTCGTCCGACAAAATCTTCGGAGCGGCAGCCCTCATCGGCATCGCCTCCATGTTCTACCTTCCATCGCTGACACTCATTGTGGCATACCTCCTCATCGCAGTGAACTACCGGCTCTACAGCTGGCGCGACTGGATGGTGTTCCTTTTGGGGCTCCTGGCGCCCTACCTGCTGTTGTGGTCTGTGCAACTCTTCACGGGAGGGCTCCTGCCCGGTTTCCACGCCATTGCACAAGACTTTGCCTCCATCAGTCTCTTTTTCGGCGACTTCACGCCTCTCCAGGCCGTTGCCAACGGCGTGTTGCTTGTCATCTTTGCCATCAGTCTCTTCATCGTTTGGCGTCGGCTGGGAGAGAAGACCATTGTGTGGCAAAAGAATGCCACCACCGTCATGCTTATCACCCTTGCTGCCCTTGCCATGCTGCCTCTCAGACAGCTCTTCCCCGCCAACCTCCAGTTCTTCGCCATCCCCTTCGCCTTCTGCACCACCCAGAGGCTGGGTCTGATACCCCGCAGCAACTTCAACACGCAGCGTTCTTCGTGGCGTGTACGCCTATACGACCTCCTGCTCATCCTTATCATCGTTGCCGCCGTACTATGTTAGAAAAGAACCTCATACCAGGACGCATCGAAGCGGGATGCGACGAAGCCGGGCGCGGACCTCTGGCGGGGCCCGTCGTTGCTGCCGCCGTCGTCCTGCCGTCCTCCTATTCCAATCCTCTGCTCAACGACTCCAAGCAACTCTCCGAGCGCCAACGCAACCTTCTCAGGCCCGAAATCGAACAGCATGCCCTTGCATGGGCTGTCGCCGTGGTCGATGCCGAAGAGATTGACCAGCTCAACATACTCCATGCATCCACCCATGCCATGTGCCTCGCCGCCAACGCCCTGCTGGGTGTCGACAGTCCGCAAGTGACCACCGGCGGCACCGCCATAGGCATCTGCCACCCGGAGTTCCTCATCATCGACGGCAACCGGTTCTACAACGAGACCCCGCTGCCCTACCAGTGCGTTGTCAAAGGCGACGGCAAATACATGCCTGTGGCCGCCGCCAGCATCCTCGCCAAAACACACCGCGACGAAATCATGCAGCGCCTCCACGAACTGTATCCCCAATATCTGTGGAACAAGAACAAAGGCTACCCCACGGCCGACCACTTTCGCGCCATTGAGCAATACGGCCCCTCGCCGCTCCACCGGCGCTCCTTCTCTCTCTACCGTCAACATACGCTTTTCGAATAAAACAAAACAATCACGATATGCTGGAATTCATCAAAAATTTTAGACGCAAGCAAATCATCCGCGACCTCAAGGCCGCCCCTCGCGACAAGCGCATCGAAAACATCCAGGAAATCAAAACCATCGGTGTCATCTGCCGTCTCGACAACGAGCAGAACTGGAACATCCTCAACCATTTTGCCAAGGTCATGGAGAACCAGGGCAAGAAGGTTCACATCATAGCCATCCAGGAACAGGACATCAACTTCGTCGTTACCCATCAGGCCACCACCATCTGCCGCGCCAAAACCGACATCAACTTCTGGGGCCTCCCCTCGTGGAGTTCAATCCAGGAGTTTGCCTCCATCAACTACGACCTCCTCATCGACACCATCGGCGAGGAGAACTTCTTCTCCCAATACCTCGCCCTGCGCACCCCTGCCAGCCTCAAGGTGGTCTATGCCACCCCCGCCGAAGATCCCACGGAAATCTTCGACCTCATCATCCGCGGCGACGGCCGCGTCGAACTCAAGAATTTCTTCAACAACATTATCGAATACCTTGGAATGATTAAGAAATAAAAAGGAGACAACAATGAAACAGCAATTATTCTCAGGCACCGGCGTAGCCCTCATCACCCCCTTCCGCCGTCAGCAGGAGACTGTCGACTTCACCAAGCTTGAAGCCCTCATCGAAAACATCATCGCCTCTGGCGTAGACTATATTGTGGCCCTCGGCACCACATCCGAAGCCGCCACCATGACCACTGCCGAGCGCGCCGCCGTGCAGGAGTTCATCGTCGAGACCGTCGCCGGCCGCTGCCCCATCATGCTCGGCCTGGGCGGCAACAACACCCTCCACCTCACCGACACCATCGCCGGCACCAACTTCGACGGCATCAGCGGCATACTCTCCGTCACCCCCTACTACAACAAGCCCAACCAGCGCGGTCTCCTGCAGCACTACCGCTCGGTGGCCGAAGCCTCGCCCGTACCCGTGATCATGTACAATGTCCCGGGCCGCACTGGTGTCAACCTCGCCGCCGAAACCACCCTGACGCTTGCCCACGAGTGCCCGAACATCATCGGCATCAAGGAAGCCTCCGGCAATATCCAGCAGGCCATGGAGATTCTCCGTCAGCGTCCCGCCGGCTTCCGCGTCATCT
Organism: Bacteroidales bacterium UBA4347; assembly: GCA_002394185.1. Lineage (GTDB taxonomy): Bacteria > Bacteroidota > Bacteroidia > Bacteroidales > P3 > Colimorpha. The sequence continues at coordinate 6,467 of DGTB01000089.1, forward strand.
CCGGCGACGACGCCCTCACCTATCCGCTCCTCGCCCTCGGTGCCGACGGTGTCATCTCCGTGATGGCCAACGCCCTGCCCAAGGAGATGTCCGACATGGTGCGGCTGGCCATGAAGGGCGACCTCAAGAAAGCGCTGCCCCTGCAAATGAAGATGCTGCCCCTGATGAACGCCATCTTCGACGAAGGCAACCCCACCGGCATCAAGGCGCTGCTCGAAATCCAGGGCTCCATCACCAACATACTCCGCCTCCCGCTCGTCAAAGCTTCCAAGACACTCACCAACAAACTTTCCACCCTCTACAATGAATTTAGAAGTTAGACTCACCGACGTACGCAACGAATACCTCCGCCGCCTCTCGCTCACCGACGGTTCCCTGCTCGCGCTCATCGAGCAGCACATCACCGCGCGCATGGGCAAGATGCTGCGCCCGCGGCTGCTGCTGCTTGCCGCCGACACCCTCGGCCAGGCCGAAAGCCGCCGCACCACGCTCCTGGCCGTGGCCGTGGAGATGCTCCACAACGCCTCTCTGCTCCACGACGACGTCATCGACCACTCCGACTCGCGCCGCGGACAGCCCTCGGCCAACGCCCGCTTCGGCAACACCGCCGCCGTTCTCGCCGGCGACTACCTGCTGGCGCAGGTGATGACCATCCTCCACGAGGTCAACGACCCCGACGCCGCCTCGCTCGTCAACCGCACCGTCACCACCATGGTCGAAGCCGAGCTGCTGCAGCTGAGTGTCAGAAATGATGACACCTACCTCCGCATCATCGACGGCAAAACGGCCTCGCTCTTCGCCTGCGCCTGTGCCCTCGGCAACCCCGAATACTACGACTTCGGGCTCCACTACGGCCGCCTCTTCCAGCTCCGCGACGACGTGGCCGACCACGAGGACACTCCCTTCACCGCCACCCTCATCGAGCAGGAGCAATCCGCCCTCGCTGCAATAAAACACCACCTTCCGGTACAAATTTGAAAATGAGTCATCAATCAATCCGAAAATAAAAAAAAACAGTCATGAAAAAGATTCTTATCGCCATTGTCAGCCTCTTCTTCGCCGGCAACCTCGTCGCCCAGAACGCCACCCTCCCGCAGAACATCGCCCTCCGCACCCTCGACGGAGAAAGCGTCCAGTCGTCTGTCATCCAGAACGATGGCAAGCCTGTCATCATCTCCTTCTGGGCCACATGGTGCAAGCCCTGCAACCTGGAGCTCAACAACATCAAGGAAGTCTATGAGGAATGGCAGGAAGAGACCGGCGTCAAGCTCGTAGCCGTCTCCATCGACGACGCGCGCTCCGCCAACCGTGTCAAACCCCACGTTGAAGCCAACGACTGGCCCTACGAGGTCTACCTCGACCAGAACCGCGATTTTGCCCGCGCCCTCAACGCCGGCAACAACCCACCCTACACCTACCTCATCAACGGCGAAGGCGAGATCGTGTGGCAACACACCGGCTATCTCCCCGGTGCCGAAGACGAGCTCATCGAGAAAGTGCGCGAACTCCTGAAATAAAGCCTTTTATACATCATCACCATTGGGGGGTCTGCTCCGACCAAAGACGGGGCAAACTCCCCTTTCTTACGCCCCCGATACGGCCGTTCTTA
>DGTB01000132.1 GCA_002394185.1 Bacteroidales bacterium UBA4347
GAACAATATGTAAACAATATAAAAACAATATAAGAACTGCCGTATCAAGGGCGTCTCTGGTGGGTGTCGGGTGGGTGGTGGCGAGGTGGAGGGGCGGAGTGGAAGAGGTGAGGGTGCGGAATGGGAAAAGGGCAAAAAAAAAGCGGAGCCTTTTCGGCTCCGCTTGCTGCTTTTGGGGTGGGAGGTGGGGTTCGAACCCACGACCTCCAGATCCACAATCTGGCGCTCTAACCAGCTGAACTACGCCCACCATCTGAGCAGTTTCCCCTGCGGGAAATCGGGTGCAAAAGTACAAACATTTTCCGAAATGGCCAAATATTTTTTCTATTTTCTTTGTAATGGTTTGTTTTTTTGTGTGTTATTTTCTTTGTCAGGTGACCGTAGGATGTCGGCAGGGAAACTTTTTTTTGCCGAATTGGAAATAATTTGTACTTTTGCAACCGAAATGATGAACAAAACGGTTAGGAATACCATCGCGTGGCTGCTGCTGGCGGCCTATCTGCCGATGCTGTTGGCGTCGGTGGTGCATGTTCATCACGATTCGTTTGCCGACGAGGCCGCATGCTACGATTGTGTCCATCACCTCGCCCATCCGACCCACTTCGGCAAGTATCATTCTTCCGAGCAGCCCTGCCTTTTCTGCCATTTGTTGTCAATGCCCAATCTGGCGCTGTCGCTGGTGGCGGGACTGGTGGTGCTCATGGCGGCGGTGCGTCTTGCTACCGCCGTTGCGCATGTGTCTTGCACCCAGTGTGTCGGGGCGCAGCGTCTCCGTGGCCCTCCCGTTGGAGCGCCGGCATCTTGCCGGCAATAATCGCGACGACGCTGGCATTTTTTTTTGCCGGCGGAGGAGATAGCGGCAGCGTGTATGCCGGCAGGATGCCGGCGGTCCGTCGTTGCCGGGTAATCGGAGTAAAATATACATTGCTTGATGAGTAATTTGTTGTTGATGCTCATGCTGTTGGCGTCGCCGCCCGACAGTGTGAAGAATCTTCAGGCCGTGACCGTCAGTGCGCGGTCTGGCCAGGCGGCGACGAGCACGCAGAATGCCGTGCAGGTGGATGCCGCCTATCTGGAGGAGCATTTTGCCGGCAGCTTGATGCAGAGCCTTGAAGGTATTCCCGGAGTGAAGGCCGTCAGTATCGGCACGGGGCTTTCCAAGCCCACCATCCGTGGCTTGGGGTATAACCGTATGGTTGTCAGCCAGGACGGCATCAAGCACGAGGGGCAGCAGTGGGGCGACGACCATGGGTTGGAGGTGGACCAGTTCGCCGTCGACGCCGTGGAGGTCATCAAAGGCCCTGCCACGCTGCTCTATGGCTCCGACGCCATCGGCGGGGTGCTGAGCCTCAGCGGCAACCGTCTGCCGTGGGTGCCTTTCGAGGTGTCGGCCACCCTCTTTGGCCGCACGAACAACCTGCAGGGGGGCTTCTCGGCGCATGTGGCGGGTCGCCGCGGCGGCTTCTTCTACAAGGCCAACCTGACGCTGAGCGACTACTGCGACTACCGCGTTCCTGCCGACAGCATACAGTATTATTCCTATTGGATACGTCTGCACGACCAGCGTCTGCGCAACACCGCCGGCACCGAGCGCGACGGGCGCCTGATGGTGGGGTGGACCAACAACGAGAATTTCCGCACGGACCTCACTGTGAGCAATGTCTATGCCCGCAGCGGCTTCTTCGCCGACGCCCACGGGCTGGAGGTGCGACTGTCGCAGATAGACTACGACCGCTCGCTGCGCGATGTGGATCTGCCATACCAGTGGGTGAATCACCTCAAGGTGCAGAGCCACACCACCTACCAGCTGGGCCTGGCGTCGCTGGAGGCCAACCTGGCGTGGCAGCATAACCTGCGCGAAGAACTCTCCGAACCCCTTTCGCACGGCTATATGCCCACGCCGCCCGACAGCCTGGAACGGCGTTTCGACAGGCACACCGTCAGCGGTACGCTGGGCCTGCGCATTCCCTTGGGTGAAAGCCACGAGCTGAGCGCCGGCCTCGCCGCCGAGCATCAGCGCAACCGCCGCGAAGGGTGGGGGTTCATTATTCCCGACTTCGAGAGCACGTCGATGGGGGTCTACGCCCTCGACCGCTGGGCACCGTCGGCGGACTGGACTCTCAACGGGGGCCTGCGCTTCGACCATGCCGCCATTGCCATCCACCCCTACAGCGACTGGTACCGTTCGCCCGTTGGCGGCGGCGACTCGGCTTTCCTGCAGCGGTCGGCCGAGGCGCAGCGGCAGTTCAGCAGCCTCACGTGGTCGCTTGGCGCCAACTGGCACAGCGGCGACTGGATAGTGCGCCTCAACGCGGGCAAGGCTTTCCGGGTGCCGATAGCCAAGGAACTGGGTGCCGACGGTGTCAACTACCACATCTTCCGCTATGAGCAGGGCAACGCCGGGTTGGACCCCGAGCGCTCCTACCAGCTGGACGCCGGCGTGGAGTGGAGCCGTGGGGCGGTGACCGTCAAGGTGGACCCTTACTTCAACTACTTTCCCAACTACATCTACCTCAATCCCACGGCGGACTACGTCGAGGGCCTGCAGCTCTACCGCTACACGCAGGCCGAGGCGTTGCGCTACGGTTTCGAGGCCGAGGCGGCGTGGGCATTTGCGGAGCAGTGGGAGGTGTCGGTGCGCGGGCAGCTGTGCCGTTCGCGCCAATTGAGTGGCGACAAGCGGGGCTACACGCTGCCGTTCGCTGTGCCTCCGTCGATGGATGCCGACCTGGCGTGGCACTATGATTGGCATGGCTGTGGCAATCTGGGACTCAATCTGCATGCCGTGGCGCCGCAGAATGAGATTGTGCCGCCGGAGAAGACCACACCGGGCTATATGACTCTCAACTTCATGGCCTCTCATCGTTTCGACGTACGTGGTGGCCAGCTGGCTGTGGCGCTGCAGCTGAACAACCTGCTCGATGCCTGCTACTACGACCACACGAGCTACTACCGCCTCATCGACGTCCCCGAACCGGGACGCAATCTCTCTATTAGATTAAAGTATGAATTTAAAAAACAAGTAAAAGAACCTGAATTATGAAAAGAAACATCTTATTGATAGCCACAGTTGTCACTTTATTCTTTGTTGCCTGCAACGACGACGGCCGCGACATGGACAAGCCCGCCATTGTCACTGACGGCATTGTGGCTTCGCCCGAGGACTGCGACTCCTACCGTCACGGCGACACCATCCACTTCTGCTACCGCCTTACGGACAACGAGGAACTGGGCAATTTCAACATCGAAATCCATGGCAATCATGACCATCACACCCATAGCACCTCCTCGGTGGATTGTCCGCACGAGGACGAGGAGGAGCACGAGCATGAAGTGGTCAACCCTTGGGTCTTCAACCAGGACTATCAGATTCCCGAAGGGACGAAGGACTATGTGGCTGAGGTCGACATCGTGGTGCCCGAGGGCGTGGACGAAGGCGACTACCACTTTATGATCCGTGTCACCGACCGTGCCGGCTGGCAGGAGCTGCGCTCTGTGGCCATCGACGTGGAGTAAAACAATTACGCCCTTGTCTGTATTGGACAAGGGCGTAATTGCTTATTTCTTGCGTTTCCCGCTGAATTTGACGGGCTTGTCGCCCATCATACATGTGAAGCTGATCTGTTGGCTGTCGGCCTTGCCGTCGAGTTTGGTTACCCGGTATCTCTCGTAGGGCTTGCCCTTTGAGGAGGGAATGATGTTGTTGCCTTGCAGGCGGCTGCCGTTGAGGGTGATGCCGGGAATGTCCACGTCCACTTTGACAGGCATCAGGCGTGCGAACTTCACGTTGAACATCTTCAGCACCAGTTCGCCCTGCTGGGTTTTTGCGAGCTGTACCACCACCTCTTTGCGTGTGTACCCGTTCACCTCCATGGTGCCCACGTAGCTCTGCGCTGTGGCCACCATGGCCATCAGGGCCATGGTCAGGGTCAGTATGATTTTCTTTGCGTTCATCGAAGTGTCATTTCAGGAAGTCTTCGTAGTACTGGAACATCTTCTGGTAGAGGTGCAGGCGTTCGCGGCCGAGGACGTTGTGCTCATGGTGGGGGTAGGAGAAGTAGTCGACCTGGCGGTAGTTGTTGATGCAGCGCTCGATGAACTCGGTGCTGTGCTGCGGCACCACGGTGTTGTCCTCGGCGCCCTGGATGACGAGCAGGCGGCCTTCAAGGTTCTTGGCCTTGTTCAGCAAAGAGGTGGCCTCGTAGCCCTCGGGGTTCTCCTGCGGGGTGTCCATGTAGCGCTCGCCGTACA
>DGTB01000053.1 GCA_002394185.1 Bacteroidales bacterium UBA4347
GGAAATAAGAGAGTGCGGGGTAGAGCAGTGGTAGCTCGTCGGGCTCATAACCCGGAGGTCGTCGGTTCGAATCCTTCCCCCGCTACCTAAAAAAAACAAGCAAATAGGTCGCAACACATGCGACCTATTTTTTTTGTTCATGCGTAACACCAAGCATAAAACATTTTGACAAAAACACAGATTCCAATCCTTGCACAAGAGGACCATTTTATTGACAAAACACACCATACGCAAAAAACGCAACCGTCTGTAACTCTGGCATATTGCATCGGACAACACACATCATCCAAAGCAGCCCATAAATGGCACATAATCAATACGATCTCCCTACCAACTCCCACCCAACTCCCACCCATCTCCTACCATGGTGGGAGATGATAGGGTGAAGGCAGGGTGAAAATGGGGTGATTTTGACAATTTGACCCAAAGCCGACAACAGGCAAAAAGCGGTGCAGAGGGAGGGTTTCAACAGCCGGTGGAAAAATAATTTATAATAATACCAAAAAAAAGTGTACCTTTGCAGTCGCAATGAAGAAGATTTGGATACTCATAGCTAAGATTGGCGGATGGAAATTCATCCTGCCCGAGAAGGGGTCCCGCCCCGAGCTTTCGCGTTGTGTTTTCGCCACAGCGCCACATACGTCAATAGCTGATTATCTGGTTGGTACGGCCTATCTGTGGCAACTGGGTGTCAACGGTCACATATTCATCAAAAAGGAGTTTTTCTGGGGTCCACTGGGACCGCTGCTGCGCCATTTGGGAGCCATCAGCATCGACCGCGGAAACCGCAAGAACGACATGGTGGGTGCCGCCGTGCATGAATTTGCCAAAGGTGGCAGCTTCGCCCTCGCCATCACCCCTGAAGGCACGCGCAAACCCACCAAACGATGGAAACGGGGATTCTGGGAGATTGCCCATCAGGCCCAGGTGCCCATCGTGCCCGCATTCCTCGACTTCAGCAAACGCGAGATCAGCCTTGGCGACGCCATCTGGACCACAGATGATTGCGAAGCCGACATACTGAAAATCCGCAGCCTCTACAGAAAAGAGATGGCCAAGCACCCCGAACAATTCATCGAGGTGGAAAAGGAAAAATGAGAATCGAAAAAAAACAAATATATGGTTAGAAGAATCTTTGTTGAAAAGAAGGCTCCCTATGCCGTCAAGGCTAAGGAGTTGAAAACAGAAATGAGCGAATACCTCGGCATCGAGGCCGAAGAGGTGCGCGTGCTGATTCGCTACGACATAGAGAATGTCAGCGACGCCACCTACCAACGTGCCAAGGGTACTGTCTTCAGCGAGCCACCAGTCGACGACCTCTACGAAGAGACCTTTCCCCACAAGGAAGGCGATTTCTGCTTCACGGTGGAATACCTGCCCGGCCAGTTCGACCAACGTGCCGACAGCGCCGAACAATGCGTGCAGCTCCTCTGCGACAGCGAGCAGCCTATCATCAAGAGTGCCACAACATACGTTGTCAGCGGCCGGCTGACCGAACCTCAGCGCGAAGCCATAGTCAAGCACTGCGTCAATCCTGTCGACTCCCGTCGCGCCGACGGCCCCAAGCCGCAGACACTTGAAGAACACTACGACGAGCCCGCCGACGTCATTGTCTTCGACGGCTTCAAGGATATGCCCCAGGACAAACTGCAAGAGCTCTACAACGGCCTCGGCCTGGCCATGACCTTCGCCGACTTCCTCCACATACAGCGCTATTTCCACGACGAGGAGCACCGCGACCCCACAATGACCGAAATCCGCGTGCTCGACACCTACTGGAGCGATCACTGCCGCCACACCACCTTCGCCACCGAGCTGAAGGATGTGCAGTTCGACGACGGCTTCTATCGTCCGCTTCTCGAGGATGCCTTCAAGCAGTACCTTGCCGACCACAAGGAGCAATACACAGGCCGCAATGACAAATTCGTATGTTTGATGGACATCGGGACCCTCGCCGCCAAACGCCTGCGCAAACAGGGATTGCTGGACGACCAGGAGGTCTCCGACGAAATCAACGCCTGCTCCATCGTCGTTCCCGTCAAGGTCGACGGCGTTGAGGAGGAATGGCTCATCAACTTCAAGAATGAGACCCACAACCACCCCACGGAGATTGAACCCTTTGGCGGTGCAGCCACCTGCCTCGGTGGTTGCATCCGCGACCCGCTTTCGGGCCGCACCTATGTCTACCAGGCCATGCGCGTCACTGGTGCCGCCGATCCCACACGCCCCCTCAACGAGACTCTGGCTGGCAAACTGCCGCAACGTAAAATTGTCACTACAGCCGCACGCGGCTACAGCAGCTACGGCAACCAGATTGGCTTGGCAACAGGTCTCGTCAACGAAGTCTACCACCCCAACTATGTGGCCAAACGCATGGAGATCGGAGCTGTCATTGCTGCCGCTCCGCGTCGCCAGGTGAAGCGCCTCACCTCCGACCCCGGCGACATCATCATCCTCCTTGGCGGACGCACAGGCCGCGACGGATGCGGTGGTGCCACGGGATCTTCCAAATCGCACACCACCGCCTCGCTCACCACCTGCGGCGCCGAGGTGCAGAAGGGCAATGCCCCCACCGAGCGCAAAATCCAGCGCCTCTTCCGCCGCGAGGAAGTCAGCAGTCTCATCAAGAAGTGCAATGACTTTGGCGCCGGCGGCGTCAGCGTGGCCATCGGAGAACTGGCCGACGGCCTGCAGATCAACCTCGACAAGGTACCCAAAAAATATGCCGGCCTCGACGGTACCGAGCTGGCCATCAGCGAAAGCCAGGAGCGTATGGCCGTCGTCGTCGACCCCAAGGATGTCGACCAGATGCTCAAATATGCCGACGAAGAGAACCTCGAGGCCACAGTCGTTGCCACCGTCACCGCCGATCCCCGCATGATAATCAGCTGGCGCGGCAAAGAGATTGTCAACCTCAGCCGTCGCTTCATCGACACCAATGGCGCCCACCAGGAGACCACCGTGCGTGTCAAAATGCCTTCCGAACCCAGCAAAGCCACCGTCCCCTCCAAATCCATCAAGGAAACCTGGCTCAACACCCTCAGCGACCTCAACGTCTGCTCTCAGAAAGGCCTCGTCGAAATGTTCGACAGCTCGATCGGCGCAGGCAGCGTGCTGATGCCCTTCGGCGGTCTTTACCAACTCACGCCGACCCAGGTCATGGCCGCCACCCTGCCCCTGCTCGACGGCAAATGCGACCTTGTAACGCTCATGTCCTATGGCCTCGACCCCTACCTTATGTCGTGGAGTCCCTTCCATGGGGCAGCGTGGAACGTCGTCAACAGCGTCGCCAAGATTGCCGCCGCCGGAGGCGATGCTTCTCGTGTACGACTCACTTTCCAGGAATATTTCAAAAAACTCGGCAAAGACCCCTACCGCTGGGGCGAGCCTTTCAGCGCACTCCTCGGTGCATACAATGCGCAGATGGGGCTTAAGCTGCCTTCCATCGGTGGCAAAGACTCGATGTCCGGTACCTTCAACGACATCGACGTACCGCCCACACTGTGTTCCTTCGCCGTCGGCACCACCGACGTGCACCACACCATCTCGCCCGAACTCAAGAAAGCCGGCAGCCGCCTTGTCCTCCTCGATGTCAAGGAGACGGAATATGGCATGCCCGACTACGCCGACGCCATGTCGCAGTATGCAGCCCTGCGTAAAGCCATCTTCGGAGGCCAGGTCCTCAGCGCATACGTCGTCGGATTTGGTGGCCTGATAGAGGCCGTCAGCAAAATGGCCTTTGGCAATAAACTGGGTGTGAAACTGACAGCAGAACCCTCCGGACTCACCGCCAAGAACTACGGCAATATTGTTATCGAGACCTCTGCCGACACCTCCACCCTCCCCTTCCGTTGCACCGAGATTGGTACCGTAACAACAGAGCCCGTCTTTGAGGTTGCAGGTGAAAAGATTACCTTGGACGAAGCCCTCGCCGCCTGGCAGAAGCCCCTCGAGGGTGTCTTCCCCACCCGCACCAATGCACCCGTCCAGGCCATCACAACTGCCGAACCCAAGAAATATGACAGCATCTATCAGTGCCGACACAAGGCAGCCAAACCCCATGTCTTCATCCCTGCCTTCCCGGGCACCAATTGCGAGTACGACTCCGCCCGCGCCTTCAACCGCGCCGGTGCCGAGAGCGAAATCATTGTATTTCGCAACCAGAATGGCCTGCAGATTCGCGAGAGCGTCGACGCCTACGTCCGCGCCATCAACAACAGCCAGATTGTCATGATACCCGGTGGTTTCAGCGCCGGCGACGAACCAGAAGGCTCGGCCAAGTTCATCACCAGCGTCTTCCGCAACCAGAAGATTGCCGATGCCGTCATGGACCTGCTGCAGAAACGCGACGGCTTGATGCTTGGCATCTGCAACGGATTCCAGGCCCTTGTCAAACTCGGACTTGTGCCCTACGGAGAAATCCGCCCACAGGACGAAGATGCGCCCACGCTGACCTTCAACACCATCGGACGTCACCAGAGCAAGATCGCCTACACGAAAATTGTCAGCAACCTCAGCCCCTGGCTGCGTCAAGCCCAGTTGGGCGGTGTCTACGCCATCCCCATCTCCCACGGCGAAGGTCGTTTTGTGGCTCCGCAGCAATGGCTCGACCGCTTGTTCGCCAACGGGCAGGTGGCCACACAGTACTGCAATCTTGAGGGTGTTCCGACCATGGACGAGGAGTACAACATGAATGGTTCGTTCCTTGCCATCGAAGGTATCACCAGCCCCGACGGTCGCGTACTGGGCAAGATGGGGCACAGCGAACGTCGCACTCCCTTCAGTGCACAAAACATCAACTTCCCCGACGACCAACTCATCTTCGAGAGCGGCGTCCAATACTTTAAATAACGCATAATCCGCAGTCGACCTGCGATACCAAAGGTGGAAGCACCCAAACGAGGCTTCCACCTTCTATATATAATAAGACCGAATATGACAGAAATGGAGAAAATGCAGGCGGGGTTGGAGTACAGCTTTGCCGACGACGAACTGATAGCACGCAAGAGCCGTGCCGTCCGCTGGTGCGAGGAGTATAATGCCATCGACGGTACCGACTACAAAGCGCAATACGAATACCTAAAAACGATGCTCGGCAGCGTGGGCGAGCGCGTTTGGATTGCCAAAACCTTCAACTGCGACTGCGGCAAAAACATCTTCATCGGCAACGATTTCACAGGCAACTTCAACCTTACCATCCTCGACATCCACGAGGTGCATATCGGCAACCACGTGATGATCGGTCCCAATACGCTCATCACCACTGTGGGGCACCCCTTGTCGCCGTCGAAACGTCGCGGCTACATGGCCCAGGCCGCGCCCGTCAACATTGGCAACGACGTGTGGATAGGTGGCAATGTCACCATTTTACCCGGCATCACCATCGGCAACAATGTCGTGGTGGCCGCCGGCGCCGTGGTGACACGCGATGTGCCGGACAACACCCTTGTGGGAGGCATACCTGCCCGCAAACTGAAAGACCTGGTTGAAGAATGAACACACTCCTATAAATGACACAAGACGAATTATGGATGGCGCAATACAACGAGTACGCCGCCTTCATCAAGACAAACCACCGCTGTCCGTCGAAACACCACATCGAAGAGCACAAACTGTATTCGTGGTGGAAGCACTCACGCAAACTTCTCAACGCCGGCACCATGAAAGACGATCGGGAGGAGAAGTTCAAAGAGCTGATAGCCCTCGCCGAAGCCAACCGCCACGTCAACCAGTTTCGTTAACGGCTCTATTATTTGTGTAATCCAGAAATAAAGTGTATTTTTGCAACGTATTATTCTGAAAGGTATGGAAGATATCATAAATAATATCAAAGCGTTGTCGCATGCACAACGTGAAGAGGTCATTGGCTGGAGACGCTGGATGCATCGTCATCCGGAACTCTCGCAGGAGGAGTATGGCACCATGGCTTTCGTGGCCGAACGGCTGCGCGAGATGGGTCTTGAGCCCAAAACCGGCATCGGCAAGACCGGCGTGATGGCCATGCTCAAGGGCAATGGCGACCATTCCTACTGCGTCGCCCTCAGGGCCGACTACGATGCACTGCCCATCACCGAATGCACCGGACTGGACTTCGCCAGCGAGAACCCCGGCGTGATGCACGCCTGCGGCCACGACATGCACACATGCTCCCTCCTCGGCGCCGTCAAGATTCTCACCCAGATGCGTGACCAGCTGGAGGGCGACCTCATGTTCATCTTCGAGCCCAGCGAGGAGAAATATCCCGGCGGCGCCCGCATGATGATGAACGACGGCCTCTTCGACGAGGTGACACCCGACGAAATCTATTCCTTTCATTGCCTGCCGGAGATGGACTTCGGCCGCGTCGGCATGCGAAAAGGCAAGTACATGGCCTCCACCGACGAACTCTATTGGACCGTCAAGGGCAAAGGCGGCCACGGCGCCACACCGCACCTCAACGTGGACCCCATCCTCATTGCCTCGCACATCGTCATCGCCCTGCAGCAGGTCGTCAGCCGCAACGCCGCCCCCATGTCGCCCACGGTGCTCACCATCGGCAAAATCGAGGACGTGGGCGGCCGCACCAACATCACGCCCGACACCGTGAAGATGGAGGGCATCATCCGCTCCTTCGACCCCGAATGGCGCCTACGCACCCACGAGCTGATACGCAAGATCAGCTCCGGCGTGGCCGAAGCCATGGGGGGCGAGTGCGACCTCTTCGTCGATGAGGGCTATCCCCCTGTCATCAACGACGACACCTGCACCCAGCAGGTGCACGACAACGCCTGCGCCTTCCTCGGCCAGGAAAACGTCGAGTGGCTCGACCTCCGCATGACGGCCGAGGACTTCGCCTTCTACCAGCAGCGGATTCCCGGATGCTATTTCCGCATCGGCATCCACCAGCCCGGCACCCCCTTCAGCAACCTCCACCGTCCCAACCTCATTGTCGACGAGCGCAGCCTCGAGCTGGCCAACGGCCTCGTGGCCTACAACGCCATCATGGCACTGAGGAACAAGATTAAAAAGTGAAAATTGAAATTATTGCGGCAAAGGAACCCCAATAGTTTCAATTTTCAATTCTCAATTCTCACAGACCGTAACTGTAGCCCACGCAGAGCCAACCCACGAGGCCTTTCTCCTCGGTGTAGGCCTTCAGTTTCGTGCCTTTAGCATTGGCGTCCACCGACTTTTCCATGTTGTAGTCAACCATCAGGCTGACATCCAGCTTGCTTCGGCGGTCGATGCGGTATTCCACACCCAGGGTGCCGCGCAGGCGGTCGACGTACATGTTGTTGAACCCGTCGAGGAACCATCCGGCATCGCCAGCCGTGGTGAAGGTGCTGCCGTTGTAGTAGCCCCAGGTGCCGGACGCCTCGTTGTACACCGCACTGACGGTCGGCGCATTGAACGTGTTGCGAATTTCAAAGGAAACGTATGGCTCCCAGCGGCGCAACCCCTTGTAGGTCACCTTCACGCGGCTCTTCAAAGCCCAGGCGTTGGCCGGGTTCTGATACTCGTTGAAACTGTCCGTACGGTGCGTCATCTGCACTCGCTCGCGCAGCGACACCGTCCAGTCACCGAAACGGTAACTGCCCGTAACGTCGACGAAAACGCGGTGGCGCGGCGTCTTGAAGGCCGAGTTGTTGGAGCTGTAGTCATTGATGAGCGAATAGCCCAGGCCCACCTTGAGGTATGGGAGCACCTTGTAGCTGGCCCCCAGAGTGGTGTGGAAGCGGTCGAAGGCGCCGAAATTATTGTCGAAACGCACCTCTTCCCCAATCGAAACATGCAATCCCTTGACAATCTTCTTGTCCAACGTAACGGCCACTCGGCCGCCTACCTCGGGGTCGAGGCTTTCCTCGGTCTGCGCCGCCGCCCCCACGGGCAGCAGCGCAAGGGTCGCTGCCAATATAACACTAATGTATTTCATGCCTTTAAGCTCTAAACTCTTAACTCATAACTCTTAACTCATAACTGAACCTACCATCCCCATCCGCCACCGCCGCCGGTATAGCTGCTGAGGTTCACACTGCTGCCGCCGCTGACGGTGGCGCCCTCGAGGAGCATGCCGTTCAGACGCGAGGTGCCGCCTTCGGTGCTGACACCGCTCTTCACAGTGGGCTGCCCGGAGCCCGCACCGGAAACGATGAGGCCGCTGCCGCCGCTGGAGGGGGTCTTGAAGGCGTAGGTGTCGTTGCCCACGGTGATGGAATACCACGTGTTGCGGGTCCACGAGGTGGCGCGGTAGCAACTCTGCGTCAGCTGCGAGCCGTTCTCCAGGCCGCCGATGGCCATCAGGGTGCCGCCCTGCACGTAGAGTTTCTTGCCCCCCTCGGTGTTGGCGTCGATGGCCACCTCGGGCGAGGAGGCGCCGATGGCGTACACCACGCCGCCCTTGAGGTAGAGGTTGCCGTTGGCGTCGAGGCCGTCGTTGCCGGTGGAGTAGGCGCAGACAAAGCCGCCGCTGATGGTCATGTCGGAAGCCGAGTTGATGGCGTCGTCGCTCGACTGGCTGTAGACTTCGCCGCCGGTGATGGTCAGCGTGCCTTTGGTTTCGATGCCCTCGTGCTTGGAGGCGACTACGGTGATGACACCGCCGGAAATCTCTATGTTGCCGTCGAACTTGATACCCTTGGCGCCCACGCTGTTGTCGCTGCTGCTGCCACCGCCGCCGGGGCCATGGCCGCCGCCACCACCCCAGCCACCGCCGCTGGAGGAGCCGAAGTTGCTGCCCGTCACGGTGATGTTCACCGTGCCTCCGCGGAAGTAGCCGTAGCCGTCGCCGCTGATGCCCTTGCCGCCGGAGCCGCTGTTGGTGATGGTCAGGGTGCCGGCGTTCATCTCGAACAGCTGGTCGGCCTTGATGCCCGCCGTGCTGCTGGTGTCGGTGACGCCGTCGGTGGTGGTCACCACGGTGGAGCCGGTGACCTTGATGGTGGTCGCGCCTCCGTCGAAGCGCACCAGGCTGTCGCTGCTGAAGCCCTTCTTGCCGCCCGCCGAGACATTGACGTCGATGGCGCCCCCGCTCACAAGGATATAGCTCTTGCCCCGCACGCCGTGGCCTGCCGACGAGGATACCTTCACCGTGGCCCCACTGAGGAACTGCACCCAGTCGTCGCTCGTCACGCCGGCCTTGCCGGTGGCGTTGACGGTGAGCGCACCATTGCCGCTGAAGACAATCTGGCCCTCGCTGAAGAGCGCGGCCTTCTCGTCCTCGGTGGAGGGCGTGAGGCTATACGTGGCGCCGTCGGCCAGGGTGCTGCTTCCGCTGAGGAAGATGTCCACGCGCTTGCCCTTGTTGGGGGTATCCTCGAGGCCCTGCACATTGATGGCTGCGCCGCGGGTGTTGGTGATGCCCACACCGTTGAGCTGAATGCCCTGTTTCTTGCCGCTGTAAATCTTCAGGAAACCGTCGGTAGTGGTGCCGGAAAGGATGTAGAGCACCTTCTCGTCGCCGGCATTGCGGATGGTGACGTCGTTGCCGCTGACGGTGGCGCTGACGTTGCCTTCGGCACCGCTGACGGTGGCCGACCCGGAGGTAGAGTAGACGATGGTCACAGTGCGATCATAGTCTGTGGTGACACTGGAGGTGGTGTCCACCCCGTCACCGCCGCTGGTGCCGCCCGCAGTGGTGTCAGAAACAACAGTAATCTCGTCCTTTTGACACGCAACTGCCAGAAAAACAAACGATAAAATTATAAAAAAGGTCCGTTTCATAAGGTTATAATATTACATTTATCCAATATTTATGTACTCATTATTGCAAAAAACTTTCACCCCCAAACGTTTTTTTTCATGCCCCTACCCCACCCCAAACACCCACCTGCCCCACACCCAAAACGTATCAAATACGGCCGTTCTTATATTGTTCTTATATTGTTTACATATTGTTCTTACATTGTTCCTATATTGTGGATATAAGAACAATATGTAAACAATATGCGAACATTATAAGAAC
>DGTB01000094.1:0-152 GCA_002394185.1 Bacteroidales bacterium UBA4347
CATCGAACCCATCTTCTTGATCTGGGCAATCTGCGACAGGAAGTCGTCGAAGTTATACTCGTTGTGAATCAGCTTCTTCTGAATCTTGCGGGCTTCCATTTCGTCGTACTGCTCCTGGGCTCTCTCCACAAGGCTCACCACGTCGCCCATGC
>DGTB01000094.1:201-13850 GCA_002394185.1 Bacteroidales bacterium UBA4347
ACCACGTCGCCCATGCCGAGGATACGGTTGGCCATGCGGTCGGGGTGGAACACATCGAGGGCGTCCATCTTCTCGCCGATACCGACAAACTTGATGGGTTTCTGCACCGTATAGCGGATGGTGAGGGCGGCACCGCCGCGGGTATCGCCGTCGAGCTTGGTGAGCACCACGCCGTCGAAGTCAATGCGGTCGTTGAAGGCCTTGGCGGTGTTGACGGCGTCCTGACCGGTCATCGAGTCGACCACAAAGAGGGTCTCCTGTGGCTGCAGCTCGCGCTTCAAGGCGGCAATCTCGTCCATCATCTCCTCGTCGACAGCCAGACGGCCGGCAGTATCGACGATGACCACATTATAGCCTTTGCCTTTTGCCTCATTGATAGCATGTTGTGCAATCTGCACGGGATTCTTGCTGCCTTCCTCGGTGTAGACCGGCACCTGCACCTGCTCGCCCAGCGTCTGCAACTGGCTGATAGCGGCAGGACGATACACGTCGCCCGCGACGAGCATCACGCTCTTTCCCTTCTTGGTTTTCAAGTAGTTGGCCAACTTGGCGCTGAAGGTAGTCTTACCCGAACCCTGCAGACCGGCAATGAGCACCACCGCGGGCTGCCCCTTGATATTGATGTCCACAGCCGCCGAACCCATGAGTTCGGTAAGCTTCTCGTGCACAATCTTCACCATCAACTGGCCGGGCTCAATGCTCTGGATGACGTTGCGACCCATGGCCTCGGCCTTCACCTTGTCAGTGAATTCTTTGGCTATCGGATAGCTCACATCAGCGTCCAGCAGGGCCTTGCGCACCTCCTTGACAGTCTCCGCCACATTGATATCGGTTATCGACCCCTTGCCGCGAAGGGTGTGTAACGCTTTCTCTATCTTGCTACTAAGGTTCTCAAACATAGTCTACACTGCATTATTATTCCGTTGCAAAGATACAAAAAAAATATGAATTATTATAAATTATCTTCTCAAAAACATTTTCGCCCGTCGGGGAAGGTACCCGACAGGGGTCCCAATGGCTCCTCCTACCCTCCTTCGACCTACCATCTTCTTCCCTGGCAGAGGTGGGTAGGAAGCGGGTATGAACGAGGTAAGAAGATGGGAAGAAGATGATAGGTTAAGTATACTGATTACCTGCAAGTTACATATTTACAAAACACATATAAAACAAGAAATCAGCAAGTTAAGTGCAAAAATATCGCTGTAACTTGCTGATTTCCAATTTTGGCTTCGGCACCGAAAAAATCATGCAAAAAGGCCTCGGAAAGCCTCCTCGATGACACTGACGGGGACGATTTCGATATGGTAGCGACGCTGGTCGATTTCCTTGAGGTTGTATTTGGAAATGAATATTTTTTCGAATCCCAGACGGTCGGCCTCGGCGATGCGCTGCTCGACACGCGAGACGGGGCGCACCTCGCCGCTCAGTCCCAACTCGGCGGCGAAGGCTATGCGGGGCGAGATGGGGATGTCGACGTTGGACGAGAGGATGGAGCAGGCCACGGCGAGGTCGATGGCGGGGTCGTTGACGCGGATGCCTCCGGCGATGTTGAGGAAGACATCCTTGGTGCCGAGCTTGAAACCGCAACGTTTCTCCAGGACGGCTAGCAGCATGCTCAAACGCCTCATGTCGAAGCCGTTGGCGTTGCGCTGCGGGGTGCCGTAGACGGCACTGGAGACGAGGCTCTGCACCTCGATGAACATGGGGCGGACGCCCTCGAGGGTAGCGGCCACGGCGGCGCCGCTGAGGGTTTCATCGCGTTGACCCAGAAGGAATTCGCTTGGATTGGGCACCTCGCGCAGGCCGTTGCCCTGCATCTCGAAGATGCCTATCTCGGCCGTGGAGCCGAAGCGGTTTTTCAACGCGCGGAGGATGCGGTAGCCGTAGTTGCGGTCGCCCTCGAACTGGAGGACGGCGTCGACGATGTGCTCCATCACCTTGGGTCCGGCCAGGGTGCCGTCCTTGGTGATGTGGCCGATGAGGAGCACGGGGACACCGGTGGTTTTGGCGTAATGCTGAAACTCGGTGGTGCACTGGCGTATCTGGCTCACGCTACCAGCCGGCGACTCCACGTCCTCGGTGGTGATAGTCTGTATGGAGTCCACAATGAGGAGGTCGGGCTGCACGGCGTCGATATGCTCGAAGATGCGCTGCGTGACGGTCTCGCTGACAACATAAAGTTCATTCTCGCCCACCCGGCCTTCGCCGCTCAGGCGGTCGGCGCGCATCTTGATTTGCTGTTCGCTTTCCTCGCCGCTGACGTAGAGGAGCTTGCGGTCGTGGATGGAGAGGGCCGTCTGCAGCAGGAGGGTGCTCTTGCCGATGCCGGGCTCGCCGCCGAGGAGCAGCAGGCTGCCGGGAACGATGCCACCGCCGAGCACACGGTCGAACTCGGCGCAGTGGGTCGGCAAGCGTTTGGTCTCGCTGTACTTCACCTCCTGGATGCGCTGAGGAGTGGATGAGTGGCCGAGTGGCTGAGTGGCTGAGTGCTTGGTTGTTTGGGTGGCTTTGACCACCTCCTCGACAAAGGTGCCGAACTTGCCGCACTCCGGGCAACGACCGAGCCATGAGCTGCTCTGATAGCCGCATTCCTGACAGAAATAATATGATTTCGCTTTTGCCATAGTCTAACGATTTTTAATATGTTTGCGCTGCAGGCGCGACGCCAGGGCGGCGGCGAGGATAATGGCGCCGGCGATGGCGATGGTCACCTTGAGAGCAGTGAAGCCTGTGGTGGCGGCGAGGCGGAGTTGGTTGGTGACGATGTAGTAGGCCGTCCAGAAGATGCCGCCTCCGGGAACCAGGGGGATGATGCCGCAGATGAGGAACACCGTGACGGGGCAGCGGCGGGTAACGGCCAGCAGGTGCGCCATGAGAGCCACGGCGAGGGCGCCGAGGAAGGCGGCGCCGACCACGTGGGTGGGGCCTGCCGATGCCAGGAGGAGGTAGACGGCCCAGCCCGCCGTGCCCGCCAGGCCGCAGTCGAGGTAGTAGCGGCGCGGGGCGCCGAAGAGGGCGGAGAAGCCGATGGTGCCGATGAAGGCGGCGGGGAGCTGGATGTACCAGGCGGAGGCCAGGGGGTCCTTCACCGGAGCCCCGAGCTGCATGATGCCTCCAGCAAAGAGGCCTTCGACGATGAAGGCCAGGGCGACGCCGAGGGCGATGCAGAGGAAGGCCAGGAAGGCGTCGGTGAGGCGCGTGGTGCCGGCGATGTAGTCCTCGTTGGCCAGGTCGCGGATGCCGTTGGTGAAGGGCACTCCGGGCACGAGGGCTATGATGGTGCCGATGATCATATTGGGGAGGTGGAGAGTGGCTGAGTGGATGAGTGGCTGAGTGGCTGAGTGGCTGAGTAGCTGGGTGGCCAGGTGGACGGCGAGGATGCAGAGCAGTCCGCCCACAAGGCCGCCGGCGACGTTGCCAATGAGGCGCGAGAGGTGGGAGCTGACGTAGGCCATGAAGGTTCCTAAGAGGAGACCGCAGGCGAGGGTGGCCGCAGCGTCCGTCAAGCTGCCGCCGAAGAGGATGCTGAAGGCGGAGACGCCGAGGGCGATGCCGAGGATGATTTCCCAGGCGGGCTTTCCGGGAGCGGTGCGGATGGCCTGTAGGCGGGAGGCCAGCTCAGGGACTGGCATTGGAGCGCCGGCGTCCCGCCGGCTCACAGAGACGCCATCCTGGGCCATGCCGGCAGGATGCCGGCGCTCCACCTCGCGGCTCAGCTGGTTCACTTCCACCACACGGCTGAGCTGTGTGCCCTTGATGGGGATGAACTCGGCGCGGGCGTAGTGCTGTCCGGTGGCGATGATGCCGTTGCTGAGGACGAAGAAGCTTTCGTCCTCGACGCCGTAGGCTGCGGCGATGCGTTTCATGGTCTCCTCCACGCGGCTGATTTCCGCCCCGTTCTCGAGGAGGATGTGGCCGGCCTCGGTGGCCAGCTGCAAGGCTTGTTCCTGGTCAGCGGTCATTCGTCGATGGGTTTATAGAAGTCGTTGCGATAGAGGAAGATTACGCTATAGCAGAGCGACGTGAGAAAAGAGGTTGCATGCGCGACAATGTCCACTGTTGTATACAGGCCGTCCCACATCATGTTGCCGGAAAAGGGCGAGAGAAGGGAGAATATCAGCGTGCTGAGCAGCGGCAACGCCACGGCCACGCAGGTGAACGCGATGGCCAGCACGTTGAGCTTCGCCATGAACATGCGGACAATGGCGAAAAGCGAGACGACCGTGTAGGCCAACGTCAATACGGACAAAACATAGTAGTGCCAAGGAACACCCATGTCCTCCGTAGGCCCTTGGGGGAGAAACCTGCCCGCGAATGTCAGCAGCTTGGCGGCTGTCAATGTTATCAGCAGCGTCAGCATCAGCTTTGGGAAACGGCCCGACCACTTGGCGCCGCGGTACATGCAGTAGACGGCATACAGCAGGATGGCGATATAGCCGAAAGCGAAAACATGCTCCACTATCTGGTACAACGCCGACGGGTAGTCGTCGGTGTAGTAGTGCCATATTTCGTCGATGGCGAACAACAGCGGCAGCAGCGCCACTACGATTTCCCAGGTTTTGAATCTTTTCAACATATTCTTTCTGGATTAAAATTCGTCTGTCACTTTGTCCACGCGGTAGACCTTGTCGCCGCGGTGGACACCCCTCCGGCCTGCGGCCACCTCCCCTTGAAAAGGGGAGGAATTGTCGTTTTTGAAGCCTGCGGCCACCTCCCCTTGGGAAGGGGAGGAATCGTCGTTTTTGATGCCTGCGGCCACCTCCCCTTGGGAAGGGGAAGAATCCTCGATTTTGAAGCTGAAGCGGTCGCCCTGGTGCACCTCGGACACGGGGTCGCGGTCGGTGCGGAGCTCGTGGATGGTGGCGCGGTAGACGCCGGTGGTTTCGCCGATGACCATCACTTCGTCGCCGACGCGGAGGGTCTCGTCGGTCTGCAGCTGCACCTCGGCCACGCCGATGCGGCCGAAGTAGTTGTGCACGGGGCCGAGGTAGACCTTGTTCTCGGTGGCCTGGGAGCCGTAGCGTTCGCTCCACTCGCCGAGACGGCGTCCGAGGTAGTATCCGTCCCAGAAGCCGCGGTTGAAGACCGTCGAAAGGCGGCGTGTCCACTCGGCGATGCGTTCCTGCGTGTAGGTGCCGTTGGCGATGGCCTCCACGGCTTCGCGGTAGCACTCGGTGACGGTGCGGACGTAGTCGGCGCTACGACCGCGCCCCTCGATTTTCAGTACACGCACCCCGGCCTTCACAATCTTGTCCAGGAAGCCGATGGTGCAGAGGTCCTTGGGCGACATGATGTACTCGTTGTCGATCTCCAGTTCGAGGTCGCTCTCCTTGTCCTTGACAATGTAGCCGCGACGGCAGAGCTGGAGGCAGGCGCCGCGATTGGCGGAGTAGTTGTAGTTGTCGAGCGAGAGGTAGCACTTGCCGCTGACGCTCATGCAGAGGGCGCCGTGGGCGAAGACCTCCACCTGCACCAGCTCGCCCTTGGGGCCGCGGATGTTGTTGTCGCGGATGAACTGGGTGATTTCCGCCACCTGACGCAGGGGCAGCTCGCGAGCGGTAACGATGACGTCGGCGAAGCGCGAATAGTAGCGCACGGCCTCGATGTTGGAGACGTTGCACTGGGTGGAGATGTGCACTTCGAGGCCGATTTGGTTAGCGTGGGTGATGACGGCCATGTCGGAGGCTATGACGGCGCTGATGCCAGCCTCCTTGGCGGCGCGGAGCAGGGCGTGCATCTCCTCGATTTCATCATTATATATAATGGTGTTCACCGTGAGGTAGGTGCGCACACCGGCCTGGCGGCAGATGTCCACGATGCGTGGGAGGTCGCCGACGGTGAAGTTGGCTGCGGAGCGCGAGCGCATATTCAGTTTGCCGACGCCGAAGTACACGGCGTTGGCGCCGCCCTGGATGGCGGCCTGCAGGCTCTCGTAGGAGCCCACGGGCGACATGATTTCTATCCTATTCTGCATAGAGGTCTTTGAGGTTCATGGTGGTCCACTTGGAGGGGACGAGCTTGGTGTCCGTCATGGTGGCGTCGAGGTTGGTGATGCGACCGGCAAGGGCCTGCTCCACAAAACCGCAGAAGAGGTCCACGCTGCCGGGCAGCCAGGTGGCCACCTCGTGGCCGATGCCGGAGAAACGGATGATCCAGCAGGGGATGTCCTGCTTCTGCATCTGCTTGTATACCTTCTTGGCACCATAGAGGGCATAGGAGAGCACAGGAGGGAACTTCTTGTAGGACACTATTTTGTCTTTCTCGCCGTGGAGGAGCATGGTGGGTGCGGGAGGGGTCTTCCAGGTGGGTTTGCCGTGGCTCATGATGCCACCGGAATAGGGTACCACGGCGGCGGGCTTCCAGCCCTTGGGGAGCACGGAGACCTGCGGCAGGCCGTTGGCGCGGCACCAATCGAGCTGCAGCACGGTGATGGCGCCGGCGGAGGAGCCGGTGAGCACCAGACGGGAGGTGTCGACGTCCAGCTCGGCGGCGTGGTCGCAGACCCAGCGGACGGCGGCGGCGCAGTCCTCGACGGCGATGTCGATGCAGTACTGGAACATGCCCTGCAGGCCGCTGATGCCGCTGAACTCCTTCGTCTTGACGGTGTCCTTCAGGCCCAGACGGTAGTCGATGCTGACCACGGTGTAGCCGCGCTCGGAGAGGAGGTTGCCGATGGTGCGCTGCAGGCCGTTGTTGCGCTCGCCGCTGACGAAGCCGCCACCGAAGACCGCCAGGACGCAGGCCTTGTCGGCACGGGGCTGGGCCGGGCGGTAGACGTCGAGGAAGAGCGTCGAGTCGCGTTGCACAAAGGGGTAGGTCTTCACCTCCTGGGCTTGCACCAGCGTGAAGCAGAATGCAAATAACAGCAAGGTTAGTTTCTTCATTCCAGTTTTAGTTTTAGTTTAAGCATTAGAGGCTGAAGGTGAAGCCGGTGGAGATGGTGAAGAGGTCGGCGGTGAAGGGGCCGGAGTAGCTGTCGGAGCCGAAGATATCGCTGAGCCAGTTGAAGCCGACCTTGACGTTGAACTTCATCCGCTGGCCGCCGATGCGGAAAAGGAACTGGGGCTCGACGAGGAAGTTGGCGGTGGAGTAGGACTGATCGCTGCCGGAGATAAAGTTGCCGTTCTCGTCGTACTTCTTATAGTCGAAATCAGGCAGATAGGCACCCAGTTTGAGGCCGAAAGCGAGGTCGATGTGGGCTGCCGTAAGGTCGTGCCAGCCGATGTTGGCCTGGGCGAAGGGCAGGAAGAAATGGCCCGAGTAGCCGTAGTGGTTGAAAGATGTGGTGTCGCTGGAGTTGGCGTTGGAGGAGCTGATGTTGTCGCGCCAAGAGCCCCCCATACCCAAGCCGACGTAAGTCTCCACCACGGCGTTTTCGCCGAGGGGGAAGTAGGCACCGGGGGCGAGCTGGGCGTAGAGGTTGTCGCCGCCATAGTTGAAGTGGGCCTGACCGGCGAGCCAGTCGTTGAAGCCGTAGGAGGCGGTGGCGTTGAGGGTGAAGACGTCAGGGATGACCCACGTCGAAAGGGCCAGGGAGGCGTCGACGCGGACGTCCTCGGCGTGGTTGATCAGGGGGATATCCACGGCCTGGGGGTGGTAGATGCTGCAGGAAGAGACCGCCATAGCAACAGCGGCAACAAGGGAGAGGGGATGTATTCTTTTCATCATATTACATTATTTATTTTAGAACACAGAACGCAGCAAGGGGGAAAATATTGTGTAGGTGCAATAAAAAGATTCTCTTTGCGTTTATGGGTGCATGATGATAGGAGAAGCGATAGCATTGTTCGTTGCGGTGACGTGGACGGCGACGGCGCTCTTTGCCGAGGTGGCATCGAAGCGCATGGGCTCCCTGCCGCTGAACACCATTCGCATGACCATGTCGCTCTTGCTGCTGGCGGCCACCCTCTGGCTTACCATGGGCGTCCCCTGGCCACGCTATGCCGACGGCGGCACATGGGGCTGGCTGGCGCTGAGCGGCGTGGTGGGCTACGTCATCGGCGACTACTGCCTTATGCAGGGCTACATCATTATCGGCTCCCGCATCGGCCAGCTCTTTATGACCCTCTCCGCCCCCACGGCTGCCATCACGGGCTACCTGCTCCTGGGCGAGCAGATGCACTGGCTCGCCATCCTCGGTATGGTGGTGACTCTGAGCGGTATAGCCATGTCTATACTGAGTGGAGAACGGAGAACGGAGAGTGGAGAGCGTTCTCCTCTCTCTGCTCACCTCACCCTGCCCCCTCGCGGCATCTTCTACGCCTCGATGGCGGGCATCTGCCAGGGCTTCGGACTGGTGCTGAGCAAAATAGGACTGGAGCGCTACGACGCCGCCATCGCCGCCGCAGGGCTGAACGGCAACGCTGTGGCCGAGGGTGCCGCGGTGTCCCTGCCGCTCTTCCTCTCGGTGCCCTTCGCCGCCACCATGATCCGCGCCTCCATCGGCCTCGTTGGGTTCTTTGTGCTGCTGTCCGTTTTCAACCGCGACTGGAAGGAAAAGCTCTCCCACGCCGTGCACGACCGCAAAGCCATGTGGTGCCTGCTGGGAGCCACGGTCTTCGGACCCTTTATCGGCGTCAGTGCTTCGCTGCTGGCCACGCAGTACACCTCCACCGGCATCGCCCAGACACTCTTCGCCCTCACCCCCGTGCTCATCCTTGCACCCTCCGCTCTGCTCTTCCACCAGAGGGTGACCCTGCGCGAGGTCATCGGCGCCGTCGTCTCCGTGGTCGGCGTATGTCTATTCTTCATCTGATTTTGTTAAATCCAGACCTGGATTTTGACACTTTTCCCTTATTTTGCAAACCGCTGATAATCACCAGCGGTAACCTATCATCTTCTTCCCATCTTCTTACCACGTTCATACCCTCTTTTTACGAAATATCGCTCCGGAAGAAGATGGTATAAAATGGGCATGAAAAAGGGGTGGCGGGGGAAGGTGGTAAAATTAGATTTGGTCATATGGAGAAATATTCGTAATTTTGCACTCTCTATTATTATACAATAATAAATATTATGAAAAAGCTATACAAGGTATTTCGGACGGACGTAAAGGACATTACGCGATACTACATGATATTGGTCGAGGAGACGCGCAGCCAGCGGCTTGTTGGCAGCACCAACGAGTGGGTACTCGACAACTACTACATGATCAGTGAGCAGGAGAAAGTGATGGTGGGCGAACTGAAGGGAGTGGAGCGCGGAGAGTGGAAAGTGGAGAGCGGCGGGCGCGTGGAGGTACTATGGAAACTGCTGGACGGTTTTGTCGAGCGCAATCACTGCGAGGTGGACAAGAACCTGTTCTTCCGCTACCTGCGCCAGGTGCAGACACGACAGAAAGATTTCCTCTCCTATCCCGAAGTGACGGCACTGCTGCCCATGATGAAAGCCTTGCTGATAGGCAAGCTGGCAGCCCTCTGCCGCGAGCTGGAGTCAGAAGGAGCCCAACACTACCGCCCCACGGAGAAACCCTCGACCGAAGGCCTCGAGCGTGCCGCAAGGCAGAACCTCCGCATGATGAACATCTTCAACTCGCTGAAGAAGATGACCAAACTGCCCATGGCCGAACTTATCGACGCCGTCTCCTTCTCCGAGCGCATGCTGAAAGACGAGAAAGCGGAGATGTACGACCAGATGCAGGACAAGACCAAGGAGGACTACCGCGCACAGATTGTCCGCCTCTGCCGCAAGCGCAAGGTGAAAGAATACGACCTGGTGAAAAAACTCGTTGAAAGCGACGAGCATGTGGGCTGGGCTCTCTTTCCCCCGAAGCGCTGGAAGGTCCGTGCAAGGCTCTACATCTGGATCATCGTCCTGGCCTCGTGGGCCGGAGCCGCGGTGGTGGCATGGATGACGACGAACTGTGACCTGTGGATAAAGGCCGTGATGACCGTGCTGCTGGCGGTGCCCGTCAGCCAGGTGGCCATCGACCTCTTCAACTGGCTCCTCGGCAAACTGCACAAGCCACAGGGCACCTTCAAACTGAAATTCAAGGACGGCCTCATTCCCGACCAATATGCCACCATGGTCATCATGCCCACCATTCTCAAGAGCAAGGAGAAAGTGGAGGAACTAATGGGGGTGCTGGAGATGTACTACCTGTCGAACATCAACCGTGGCGAAGGGAAAATCGAGAACGGATGCGCCCGGTTCAACAACATCTACTACACGCTGGTCGGCGACGCCGCCTCGTACAAGGAGGCCGACGCCCCGTGGGACGAGGAGGTCTCCGAAGCCGGACTGCGGATGGTGAAAGAGCTCAATGAGAAATACGGCGCCCCGATATTCAACTTCGTCTACCGCCGCCGCGCCTGGAGCGAGGGCGAACAGACCTGGCTGGGCCACGAGCGCAAGCGCGGCGCCATCCTCCACTTCAACGACCTGCTCCTCGGCCAAACTTCTGAGGAGGAGAAGCAAAAGCGCTTCCGCACAGAGACCGTCAGCCGATGGCTGGAGAGTTCCAATTCCTCCGCCATACGCTTCGTCATCACGCTGGACACCGACACGGAGTTGGTGCTCTACTCAGCACAGAAGCTCATCGGGGCGATGGCGCATCCGCTCAACGTGGCGCAGCTGTCGAAAGACGGCAAACGCGTGGACCGCGGATACGGCATCATGCAGCCCCGCGTCAACGTCGACGTGGAGGTGACCAACAAGAGTCGCTACGCACAGCTGATGGCCGGACTGGGCGGACTGGACGTCTACACCACCGCCAGCTTCGAACTCTACCAGGACATCTTCAACGAGGGCACCTTCTGCGGCAAGGGCATCTACGACCTGCGTGTGTTCCAGCAGGTGCTCAAAGGCACCTTCCCCGAAAACCTCATCCTCAGCCACGACCTGCTGGAGGGCTGCCACATACGCTGCGGCCTCATCAACGACGTGGAGGTCTTCGACGACAACCCCTCCAACTACATAGACGACGCCAAGCGCCACCACCGCTGGACGCGCGGCGACTGGCAAATCATCTCCTGGCTCACGCCCCATGTGCGCAACGAGCGTGGCCAGCGCGTGAAGAACCAGGTGAACACCATCGGTCGATGGAAAATATTCGACAACCTGCGCCGGTCGATGCTCAGCCTGAGCGTGATGCTCATGGTCTTTGCGGGCTACGCCCTCGCCATAGCGCACGGCACGCGTCCCAGCCCGGCGTGGTTCCTGCTCGTGGCAGCCATCGTGGTGGCCAGTCCCATCGTCTTCTTCATCGTGGGACAGGTGACCAAGCTGCCGCGCTTCGGGCGACGCTACAAATACTACATGACCCTCATGCGTGGCTTCCGCGTCATCGTCTACCGCTCGGTGGTGCAGTTCGCACTGCTGCCCAAGGAGGCCTGGATGTACACCGACGCCGCCGTGCGTGCCTGCTGGCGCATGTGGGTCAGCAAGCATGACCTGCTGGCATGGATCACCAGCGACGAGGCCGCCAAAAGTACCAAAGGCACTCTGGGCGACTACATGAAGAAATTCTGGTTCAACTACGTCGCCGCCATTATCCTTATCCTTATCACCTGCCAAATGCTTGACAACACCTCCGACTACATCCCCACGGGCGACATCGTTGCCGCCGTCTTCGCCGCCATCGCCTGTGCCGTGTGGGTGGCAGCGCCCTTCGTTATGTACCGCCTCGGGAAGAAATTCCCCCAGGAACGCAAGACCCTCTCCGAACAGGAAACCTCGGAGGTCCGCCAGCTGGCCAAGGACACTTGGCACTTCTTCGACACGATGCTCACCGAAGAGACCCATTGGCTCATCCCCGACAACTACCAGGTGGGGCGCGAACCGCTGACCGACTACAAAACCTCGCCCACCAACATCGGATTCTCCCTCACAGCCGTCGTCAGTGCCGACACGCTGGGGTTCATCAGCCACGAAGACGCGGTGAAGCGTATCGGCTACATCATGGATACCGTCGAAACCCTCGAGAAATGGAACGGCCACCTCTACAACTGGTACGATATTCACTCCCTGCGCAAGCTCCCCAACTTCTTCGTCAGCACCGCCGACAGCGGCAACTTCGTCGCCTGCCTCTATGTGGTCAAAGGCTGGCTGGAGACCCTTGACGGCGAAGCGCGCGGCGAGGACACCGACGCCCTGCTGTCCAAGGTGCAACGCCTTATCTCCCAGACCGACTTCTCCAAGCTCTACAATCACGAGCTCGACGTTTTCAGCATCGGCTACGACGACACCTCGCACACCCTCCTCCCCTACCACTACAACAACTTCGCCTCCGAAGCACGCCTCACCTCCTTCCTCACCATCGCCCAGGGCGACGCCCCCTACAAGCACTGGTTCTGTCTCGACAAAACCCTCGTGCAATACAAAGGCTACAAAGGCGTTGCTTCGTGGTACGGCACCATGTTTGAATACTTCATGCCGCTCATCTTCCTCCCCACCTACCGCCACACCCTCATGGACGAAACCTACAGCTTCGCCATCCGCGCCCAGCGGGCCTTCAACGACCCCTGGGGCATCAGCGAAACCGCCTACAACGAACTGGACGACGCCCGCAACTACAAGTATCATGCCTTCGGCGTCCCCTACCTCAAGTTCCAGAACACCACTCCCGACCGCATTGTCATCTCACCATACTCCTCGCTGCTCGCCATCTCCGCCGACGACCGCGCCGTCTACAACAACATGCAGGCGCTGAAACAGCTGGACATGACCGACGAATACGGCTTCTTCGAAAGCTACGACGACGAAGACCACGTAACCGTCAAAGCCCACTACGCCCACCACCAGGGCATGATACTGGCCTCCCTGACCAACTACCTGCAGCACAACCGCCTGCAGCACCTCTTCATGCAATCCCCCGTCATGCAAAGCATGGAGACCCTGCTGAAAGAGAAAGCCCAGGTGAAGCCCTACATAGACCTGAAAGTAACACAATACAAACGCTACCAATACAGCAAGGTGCAGACCGAAAGCGATGCGCGCGACTTCGACAGCATTGCCAATGTTCCCGAAATCGGTGTCGTCAGCAACGGCGAATACACCGTCATGGTCAACGACCGCGGCTCCGGATTCTCGCGCTACAAGAACATCATGCTCAACCGCTACCGCAAAATCTCCGCCGACCACTACGGCACCTATCTCTTCGTCCGCAACCTCGCCACCGACGCCCTTTGGAGCGCCACCTACGCCCCCTTGGATGTTATGCCATCCGGCTACCACGTATCCTTCGCCAGCGACAAAATCAAATTCTCCCGCGAGGACGACGGCATCGTCACCCAAACCGAAATCACCGTCCTCAAGGACCGCTCCGCCGAACTGCGCCGCTTCACCTTCACCAACCACACCCCTGCCCCCGTCGACCTCGAACTGACATCCTACGGCGAGGTCGTCCTCGCCCCTGCAGCCGAAGACGAGAGCCACCGCGTCTTCGCCGCCATGAAGGTGCTCTCCGAATACGATCCCTCTCACCAGGCGCTCCTCTTCAACCGCCCTGGAGCCCACAACTCCCGCAACTTCCTCCTGCACCGCCTGTGGGTGGATAGTGACGCAGCAAGTGACAAAGTAACTGAGTCGCAGAGTAACAAAGTGGCCACGCAGTCCGATAACCCAGCCGCTCAGCCACTCAGCCACTCAGCCACTCTTGTCGAGTACGAGACATCGCGCATGAACTTCCTCGGCCGTGGCGGCAGCCTGCA
>DGTB01000094.1:13897-15454 GCA_002394185.1 Bacteroidales bacterium UBA4347
CGTGGCGGCAGCCTGCGCCGCGCCGATATCATCGAGAGCCGCCGCACCCTCACCGGCACCGTCGGCACCACCCTCGACCCCGTCTTCTCCATGCGTCGCCGACTCCATGTCGAGCCCGGCATGAAAGCCGAAGCCTTTCTCCTGACCGCTTTCGGCAAAGCCCGCGAACAGTTGCTCCAACTCTCCGAGCAGTACCAATCGGCCCTCGACGTCGAGCATGCCTTCAAGACCGCTTCCGTCTTCAACAATATGCGGACTTCCCTCTCCCTCCTCAAGGGAAGCCAGATGCAACTCTACGCCTCCCTGGCCAAATACATGGCACAGACCGCCACCCTCGGCAACGACCGCAACGACCTCCTCGCCCGGAACACCCTCTCGCAGAGCGGCCTCTGGCGCTTCGGCATCAGCGGCGACCTGGCCATCGTCCTCCTCGAGATAGACTCCATGGAGCGTTCGGGATTCGCCAAGGAACTCCTCCGCGCCTTCGAATACTACAAGGTCCACGGACTCATCCTCGACCTCGTCTTCATCAACGATGCCCCCGACAAGGAGCGCGACGCCCTCACCCACTTCATCCTCGGCATGGCCAACACCGAACACCTTTGGGCCACCCACAGCGACGCCGGCAAGGTCTATGTCCTCAACGGCAGCGACATCAGCGATGCCGAGCGCACCCTCCTCCGCGTCGTCGCACGCCTCTCCTTCTCCACCGCCGAAGGCATCACCATCGCCCAGCAGCTGCGCCGCCTCGAGGTCGCCAACCAGCACTACCAGGACAAGGTGGAATACCCCGTGCTGCGTCCCAAACGCGACTTCCGCGTATGGAGCGACCTGGAGTTCTACAACCAGTACGGCGGCTTCGACAACGACGGCCGCGACTACGTGGTCACCAACACCAACACCCCCATGCCGTGGATCAACGTCATTGCCAACGAGCAGCACTTCGGCTGCATCGTTTCCTCGACGATGGCGGGATTCACCTTCGCCCACAATGCGCAGCAGTTCAAGCTGACGGGGTGGAGCAACGACATGGTCCGCGACAATGCCAGTGAGATGCTGCTGATCAACCGCCGGCAGTTCCTCCCCGCCACCGCGCGCCATTCGCAGGGCTGGTCGGCCTTCGACGCCGAGTACGACGACGGGCTGGCGGTGAAGGTGCGCACCTTCGTATCCGTCGACAAGCCGGAGAAGTACTACCAAATCAAGGTGAAGAACGGCTCGGCCGAAAGCCGGCAGGTGCAGGTGGAGATGGTGTACAAGCTTGTCCTGGGGATGTGCGAGGAGGAGACGGCGCGCTACCTGCATTCGGAATGGGACGAGGGTGCGAACAGCCTGGTGGTGCGCAATGTCTACCATGCCGTCTACGACGACGAGAGGCTGCGCCTTTCCTGCACGGAGAGGCTGACGGAGGTTTCGATGCAGTACCCCAACCGCAAACGGCTGGGGCTCGTTCTGCGCCTGGCCCCGGGCGAGGAGAGGGAGCTGGCGTTCATCATTGCGAGTTACAGAGTAACCGAGTCGCAGGGTGACAGAGTGGAGAACGGAGAGTGGAGAACG
>DGTB01000104.1:0-9841 GCA_002394185.1 Bacteroidales bacterium UBA4347
TCGAGATGGCCAGCGAGTCGCAGCCCGTGCGGGTGGCGAAGTCGATCACCTCTTCGGGCTTGGTGTAGTGGCTCACCTCCGAGGCTACCTCGTCCTCCACGCCGGCCAGCACGCCGAGTTCGCACTCGACGGTGACGTCGTACTTGTGGGCGTACTCGACGACCTGGCGGGAGATGCGGATGTTCTCCTCGTAGGGCAGGGCGCTGCCGTCGTACATGACGCTGGAGAAGCCCATGTCGATGCAGCTCTTGCAGGTCTCGAAGCTGTCGCCGTGGTCGAGGTGGAGCACGATCTGGGGGTTGGGGCAGCCGAGCTCCTTGGCGTACTCGACGGCGCCTTCGGCCATGTAGCGCAGGAGGGTGGGGTTGGCGTATTCGCGCGCGCCCTTGCTGACCTGCAGGATGACGGGGCTCTTGGTTTCGACGGCGGCCATGATGATGGCCTGCATCTGCTCCATGTTGTTGAAGTTGAAGGCGGGGATGGCGTAGCCGCCGCTGACTGCTTTCTTGAACATCTCGCGAGTATTCACGAGACCGATTTTCTTGTAATCTACCATAATAATATTGTTTGAATGTTTGATCGCTTGAATGTCTGTTTTTGAAATTGCAAAATTACAAACAATATTTGATATAGCCAAATTTATTTTCTATGGCAATGTCCAACGCCCCGCAGGTACACAGTCCGGCGAGGCGTTGGGTAATAAAATGGCAAGAAATTATAAATCCTGCACCAAGCGTACCGAGAAGGCGTAACTGCGACTGACGCCGGCATTACAGTGTAACTCGTTTTCGTTAAAGATGAGACTGAGAGCACAATTGGGATAATCGGCGTTGACAGGTGAGGCAGACCAATAGGCTCCAAATTCATTTTGTGTGCCGAAAGCAGCCCCTTCCCTGTATCCTGCAGCAGGCAGGAAGATGGCACCAGCCTCCTCCATGTGTTCCCATTGCTCTAGGGTGTAGGCATTGGAGCCAAATCCGACATGAGTGGGAGTGAAGTCGATACCTTCGGGAGCGTTCCACTCGTCGGGCAGGAGAATGATGCCATTGTAACGGTCGTCAATAGTGGCTCGCCCCCACCGGTTGACTCGTTTCCCGCCGCCAAAGAGGTAAGCCCACTCCGTATTTTTCAATGTGCGCCACATACCAGGCTGGTTGCCACCGTTAGAGATGGGGTTGTACACGCCCCAGTCGGCATTGGCATAATTGCCGAAAAGCCCGTTCTGCCAGTT
This sequence comes from Bacteroidales bacterium UBA4347, assembly GCA_002394185.1. Taxonomy (GTDB): domain Bacteria; phylum Bacteroidota; class Bacteroidia; order Bacteroidales; family P3; genus Colimorpha. Next base: position 1,232 of record DGTB01000104.1, read on the forward strand.
GCCACCGGGTTGATAGTCGGCATCGTCCACACTGACGGACCACGGCTGGTAGGCGTTCGCGCCGCTTTCCCATCCGCTGGTGCCCCAGCAGAAGAGGTCAATCCAGTCCTCGTTGCTGGCCGATATAAAACTGTTGGTTACTCCCACCACCTCGTATTGCTTCTCTGCGAATCGCCATGTGTCTGTGGAGGCTTGATACTGCAGGTTTCCTCGAGAGAGACGCACCTGCCTGTCCGCTGCTACCGAGAAGAGTGCACGGCTGGCTCCGTTATCATCAAAGGGCGTTGATGACGGTGAGGGATTGTTATTTGCTTCTTTGCTGCATGAGGCAGCAACCATCATGGCCACTGCTGTCAGCAGTAGCACAGAAAAACTTTTTGTTTTCATTATTATACTATTTTGGGATTAGTAAATCTGCAATTGTGAGGGGGGAGAAATGAAGGAGTTGGAGTTGAGCCTGTTGGGGATTACCTCTATGAAGACGCGCTGGCGCGGACGGTTGCCCACCTGTATCCAGTAGGAGCTCGTGGTGGCGTTATTGCGGGAATAGGTGAAGTCTGGCCTGATGGTGAGCGTGCAGCGACCGTTGCACTGTGCTGTGGCCACCAGTCGACCTTGGGCATCGAAGACATCAACGGTCTCATTGTCTACACCTTCCACTACAATGTTGTTTCCTACCACCATGATGGTTACCTCCGGCAGGTCGTCTGGCAAAGGCTCACAAGGGTCGGAAAGGTCGTCGATGCTGTCACTTTGAGGCTTTTTGCGATAGCCTTTCGGACAACCACAAGGCTCGTCGTAACTCGGCAGAGGAATGGGCAGCGATGTGTCGGCGATAGCGACGAGGTGGGGAATGGGATTCGGCGGAACCCAAGTGTGATGGGTGACGACAGCCTCTTTGGTGGTGTCAGCGTCCGAAAGTGGGGTAGGAGAGACCGGGGCAGGAACACTGACAGGGATCGTGTCCGTCGTCTCCGGCTCGCTACCACCGAAAACCATCTGCCGCCACGACGGCACCACGGCGACGGTGATGGAACTGGCCATAAACAGTAGGAACAGCACCAGCAATATCCTGCGGGCCTTGGTCAGGGTGCGGTGTATGCGCTGATAGACAGTGTCGCGGCTCAAGCCCATCTCCTTCGCTATTTCGCCGGCACTGTATCCGTCCATGCGCATCTGCAACAACTTCTGTTCGTCGGGATTGAGCTGTGTCAGAAGGTCGTTGACCAGTGTGCGGATTTCGGCCTTGTCCAGGGCATCGATGTCGGGCTGTTCGGGAAGGTCGCTCATCGGTACAGGACGTTCGCGCCGTCCCGCATGATTCAGTACATGCCGCACCTGCCATTCCACCCAGGCTTTCCGTTCGTGGGGCTTGGCGTCGCTGCGCAACTCGTCGTAGTGCTGCCAGAGCCGCAACGACACGTCCTGGAACAGGTCGCGGCATCGCTCGTAGTCGCCATGTGCGGTATTGCGGCACATGCTCCAGATGAGGGCGGAGTGGTCTCGCAACAGTTCGGTGTATGTCTCATGTCTGTCCATTCACTTATACATTACCCCATGAGAGACCGAAATCTGACAGCGGATGCAAAAAAAACTTCAGCGGGCGAAGATGCCGAAGACGGCGGCGCCGCTGCCGGTCATGGAGGCGTAGAGGGCGCCGCGGCGGTAGAAGTCGTCCTTGAGGGCGGCGATGGCGGGGTGGGCAGGGAAGACGGAGGCCTCGAAGTCGTTGACGATGAGGTGGCGCCACTCTTCGATGGGGCGGTGGATGGCCTGGCGGAGGTCGGGACGTTGCTTACCCCTCAGTCCTTCGGACAGCTCCCCTTGAGAAGGGGAGCAGCCAGATGGCCCCTGCAGGCTCTCCCCCTCTTGAGGGGTAGTACCCCGTAGGGGGGAGGGGGTATTGACGTGGTAAGGTGTACCCCTCAGTCCTTCGGACAGCTCCCCTTGGGAAGGGAAGCAGCCAGATGGCCCCTGCAGGCTCTCCCCCTCTTGATGGGGAGTACCCCGTAGGGGGGAGGGGGTATTGACGCGGCAAGGTGTACCCCTCAGTCCTTCGGACAGCTCCCCTTGGGAAGGGGAGCAGCCAGATGGCCTCTGCAGGCTCTCCCCCTCTCGAGGGGGAGTACCCCGTAGGGGGGAGGGGGTATTGAGGTGGCAAGGTGTACCCCTCAGTCCTGTGGACAGCTCCCCTTGAGAAGGGGAGCAGCCAGGGAGTTTCAGGCCGGCGTAGGCCTCCTTGGTGGAGACGTGCTCGCCGTCGGGAATCTCGATGACTATTTTCCACTTGCCGCTTTCCGTGTTCCACTCGATGGGCTCCAGGCGGTCGCCGATGCCGGTGGCGTAGGCCGGGCGGTTCTGGATGAAGAAGGCGCAGTCGGCGCCGAGGCGTGCGGCGCGGCGTTCGAGGTCGGCGGTGCCGAGGCCGAGGGAGAACATGTCGTTGAGCATCCGCAGCGTGAAGGCGGCGTCGCTGCTGCCGCCGCCGAGGCCGGCGCCGAAGGGGATATGCTTCTCTAAGCGAATGTGGACTGGGGGGATTGCGAACTCGTCGTGGAGGAGACGCCAGGCACGGATGCAGAGGTTGTCGTCGGGGGCGTTGTCGAGGGCGATGCCGGACTGGGTCATGCGCGGCGCTTGCGCCGCGCCACTCGACGAAGCGGCTGCGGTGGGCAGCTCAGTGATTTCCAGCTCGTCGCAGAGGTCGGGGACGGGGAGGAAGAGGGTCTCGAGGTCGTGGTAGCCGTCGGGACGGCGGCCTACGACATGCAGGCCGAGGTTAATCTTGCAGTTTGGGTAGGTTATCATAGGCGCGGATAATATCGGTGACTAATCGGTGGCGGATGACGTCGCTGTTGTTGAGTTCGATGATTTCGATGCCTTTCACGTCCTTCAGTATCTGTGTGGCCTGCAGCAGACCGCTCTGCTGGTGGCGCGGGAGGTCGACCTGGGTGAGGTCGCCGGTGATGACGAACTTGGCGTTGCGGCCCATGCGGGTGAGGAACATCTTGAGCTGGGCTGAGGTGGCGTTCTGCGCCTCGTCGAGGATGACGAAGGCGTTGTCGAGTGTGCGGCCGCGCATGAAGGCCAGGGGGGCGATTTCGATGGTGTTGTCCTCCCAGTAGGAGAGGAGTTTCTGCTGCGGTATCATGTCGCGCAGGGCGTCGTAGAGGGGCTGGAGGTAGGGGTCGAGCTTGTCGCGCAGGTCGCCGGGGAGGAAACCCAGGTTCTCGCCGGCCTCGACGGCGGGGCGCGTCAGTATGATGCGGCGCACGTCCTTGTTCTTCAGGGCGCGCACGGCCATGGCCACGGCGGTATAGGTCTTGCCGGTGCCCGCGGGGCCGATGGCGAAGACCATGTCGTTCTCGTGCACGGCCTTGACCAGACGCTGCTGGTTGGGGGTGCGGGCCTTGATGAGGAGGCCGTTGCGGCCGTGGACGAGCACCTCGTCGCTCACCTCGGCCTCGGGGCTGGAAGCGCCGCTCTCCATGATGCCCATGATGGCGTTCTCCGTGAGGCGTCCGAACTTGTCGTAGTAGGTCTTCATGGCCTGCAGCTTGCCCTCGAACCAAACGATGTCCTCGTCGCTGCCGATGGCTTTCAGCATGTCGCCCCGGGCGATGAGTTTCAGTTTGGGAAAGAGCATGCGGACAAATTCGAGCATGCGGTCGTTGGTGCCCCAAAACCGCGAGTAATCAATCTCTTCGAGTGAAAAAATCTTCTCTATTGGTGTATCGTTCATGGTGCAAAGATACAATAAATATTGAAATGTTGCGTTAAAGAGGGACAAAATAATTTATAAGACATGAAAAACCATATCGTTATCATGGCCGGCGGCATCGGTAGCCGCTTCTGGCCGCTGAGCACGCCCGAATACCCCAAACAGTTCATCGACATCCTGGGTTGCGGGCGCACGCTGATACAGCTTACCGTGGACCGTTTCAAGGGTCTCTGCCCGACGCAGAACTTCTGGGTGGTGACCAATGCCGCCTATGTGGACATTGTCCGGCAGCAGTTGCCGGAGATGCCTGCGGCGCATATCCTGGCCGAGCCTGCGGCACGCAACACGGCTCCCTGCATTGCCTGGGCCTGCTGGCGTATCAAGAAAGAAGACCCTGAGGCCAATGTGGTTGTCACCCCCGCCGACGCCGTGGTGATGAACCCCGAGGAGTTCCGCCGCGTTATCGGCAATGCTCTGGCCTTTACCGAGAAGAGCGACGCCATTGTCACCATCGGCATCAAGCCCTCGCGTCCGGAGACGGGCTACGGCTACGTCGAGAGCGGAGAGCGGAGAGCGGAGAACGGAGAGATTATGACCGTCAAAGCCTTCAAGGAGAAACCCAACCGCAAGGTGGCGGAGCAGTATCTGCAGGCAGGCAACTACCTGTGGAATGCCGGCATTTTTGTGTGGAACGTGAAGACCATCACCGATGCCATCTCCACCTACAAGCCCAATATCGCTGCCGATATGGAGCGCATGAAGACCGCGGCCGACGTACAGGAGGTGTTCCCGCAGTGCGAGAAAATCAGCATCGACTATGCCGTCATGGAGCCTGCCGCTGCCGACGGCAAGGTGTACACGCACCCCGCCGACTTTGGCTGGAGCGACCTCGGCAACTGGGCTTCGCTGCACGATAAGCTGCAGAAAGACGCCAACGGCAACGGCGCCGTGGGTCCTGTGCGCCTCTACGAGTGCAGCAACTGCGTGGTCCATGCCGAGGATGCCGAAAAGGTCGTCCTTCAGGGTCTGGATGGATACATTGTCTCGCAGAAGGGCGGACGCCTGCTTGTGTGCCGCCGTAGCGAAGAGCAGCGCATCAAGGAGTTCTCGCAGGCCGATTGAAATATAGGAAATAAAAGAAAAAAGCCCTCGTCAAGTGTCTTGACGAGGGCTTTTTGTTTATTGTTGCCTTTGCATCTGTGCCAGACGGGCCTGGACGGTTTTCTTGTCGCAGGTGCAGTGGGCGCAGCGGCCTGTCTTTGGGTCGGCGTTGGCACAGGGGCGCTTGAACTCCTTCTCCTTGTGCAGGAGCATCTTCAGGCCTAATCCGGCCATCATCAATGCCAAAACCCCTATGGCAACCGCCAGTACAATCAGTATGGTCTTCATAGATTGCTTTTTTTTTTTGTTTAAAACGAATGTATCTATAAAATATTGTGCAGAGTGAAAAAGTACAATAAAAAATATCCGTTGCCGTTATGGTAATAAAAAGATTATTATGGTTGAGAAATTTGAAAAAGCAATACATCAAGATTTGCACCAATACCTTTTGGGCATCGGTGAGGTTGATAAGCAACTTCCGTCCTGTCCTGATGTGGAGGAACGTTGGGAAGGTGTCGCCAATGCGTATATTCCCGACGGGGCGCGCGAGTTCCGCGACTATCCGGTGGCCAGTCTTGGCTGGATGATGTATATCGGTATGGCCGTGGCCAAACTGTGGGATGATGAATGGACAATCTATTCCCAGATAGAAGACCTCTACCTCTACATGCGAGACAAGCGTGGTTACGATGCCCTCGACGAGTATATCCGTGAGGATGTGCTGATGCTGCGCGGCGAGGAGAACGACGCGCTGGAGCAGGTGGTCGGCGAATGTGCTTCGCGAGTCCACTCCATGCTCATGCGCGAGCGGATAGAACCCGGCACCAAGGAGGCCTTCGAGGCCTACGTGGCTTGCCTGCGGCAACTCTACCTTTTTGGCATGGCCATGCAACTGCACCGCATGGGCTACCACATGACGAGGGTGAGATAGAACGAAGAGAAGTACGACATGGCATGTTTAATGCCGGCGGGACGCCGGCGCTCCATATAAACAAAGGGCATCCCGACCAGGATGCCCTTTGGTGTGTGGTGTCAGCAACTCCAGATTTCATCGTCGCTCGGCACATGCAGGCGAGTGGAGACGGGGGCCACGCGCGTGATGTTGAGCAGGTGCTTGTAGGTGAAGTTCTCGCTGATGGAGTTGCCACCCCACGAGCCGCAGCCGAGGGTGTTGGTCACCGGCAGACCGTTCTGGATGCTGCCGCCAGCGGTGGTGGCGCAGATGGCGCCCACGATGAGGCGCGCGACGCTGAGCTCGGTGCCGGCCTTGATGATGTTGGCCTGGTTGTTGGAGTGCAGACCGGCGGTGTGGCCGTTGCCCTCGAAGCTGAGGTTGGTCTGGGCAATCTCCAGTGCCTGGTCGAAATACTGATAGGGGAAGGCGGCCAACACGGGGCACATCTTCTCCTTGCTGATGGGGTCGTCGGGGCCGAAGGAGCCGTTGCTCTCCACGACGATGACCTTCACATCGTCGGCGATGGTGATGCCGGCTTTTTTGGCGATCTTCTGGGCCGACTGTCCGACGACGTCGCGTGCCGTGTGGCCGTCCTCGAAGATGGCGGCGATGACCTTCTCGCGCTCTTCGGGGGTGCAGACGTGGCTGCGGTGGGCACGGAAGGCGGCCATCACCTCGTCGTGGGCCTCGCGGGGGTAGATGCAGCTTTGCTCGCCGCTGCAGATGATGCCGTTGTCGAACGAGCGGCCGGTGACGATCTTGCCCACGGCCAGGTCATAGTCGATATTGCGGTCGAGGATCACCTGCACGTTGCCGGCGCCGACACCGAACGAGGGGCGGCCGCTGCTGTAGGCGCTCTTCACCATCGGCATGCCGCCGGTGGCCACGGTAACGTCGCACAGGCGCATCAGCTCCTGGGTCTTCTCTAGCGTGGGTTCCTTGACAATCTGCACCATGCCGTCGGGCAGGTCCACGGCCTTCAGGGCTTCGAGGATGTACTCCACCGCCTTGGCCGAGCAGAGACGACTCTTGGGGTGCGGGCTGATGATGATGGCGTTGCGGCTCTTCAGGGCGAAGGCAATCTTCGACATGGGTGTCACGATGGGATTGGTCATGGGAGTGACGCCAGCCACCACGCCGATGGGTTTGGCAATCTCGATGAGTCCGGTCTTCTCGTTGATGTCGAGGATGCCCATCGACTTCTTGCCGCGGAGATCCCAGTAGACGCCCTTTGACTTGTTGCGGTTCTTTGCTACCTTGTCCTCGTAGACGCCCATCTGGGTCTCGTCGATGGCCATGCGGGCCAGCTCCTCGGCGTGGTCGTAGATGGCACGGGTGGTGAGCTTCACCGCCTGGTCCACATCCTCCTGGTCAAAGTGGTTCACGTATTCGGCCTGCGCCTTGCGGGCCTTGGCAATCATTTGTTCAATCTCTGTCATTTTGTATGATATTGTTTTGGTTTATACTTTTTAAAAAGGGGAGGGTCAAGTCATGATTACGACACCTTGTTTGTTATTAATCCATCCCCTCCCCATACTTTTTTTCAAAAGAGGGCCGTGTATACCCCGACAATCTCGTCGCGACTCAGCGGCACATAGTTGTTGGCCAGCAGGCGCTGCTGCGTGGCAATTACGCTGTCGGCAAAGGCCTCGCACTCCTCCTGTTTCATGCCGTACTCGTGCAGCGGCCGTTTGGCTACCATGTATGAGAGCACCTCGTCCACGCGGGCATAAAGCTCTTCGGGCTGTGCCGGGCAGCCCATCAGGGTGGCATAGAGGGCGTTCAGGTCGGCGATGCGGCCCGAAGGGTTGTGGCGGGCATAGAGGCTGAGGATATGTGTAAAGAACTGGTAGTTGCTCTCGCCGTGGGGCACATGATAGTTGCCGCCCAGCGGATAGCTCAGCGCGTGCACGGCGCCGCAACCGGCGTTGCCAAAGGCGATGCCGGCATAGTTGCTGGCGCGAAGCATGGGTTCCAGGTGCTGCAGGCGGTAGTCGGCGCCATGCTCCTGTATGCCGCGGAAGATGGGAAGAATCAGCCGGATGGCCTCGACGGAGAAAAGCTGGCTGTAGGGCGTTGCCTTGGGTGAGAGGAAGCTCTCGGTGGCATGGATCAGGGCGTCGATGGCGCTGAAGGCGTAGGGCTTGAAGGGCAGGGTGGTGAGCAACTCTGGAATGAGCACGGCATCGTCGGCCAGGATGGCGTTGTCGGCGAGCCCCAGTTTCGTGTGGCGCTGCTTCAGCTCGGCGATGCTGATGTTGGTCACCTCGCTTCCGGTGCCACAGGTGGTGGGTACGATGACGAGTTGCTTCGCCTTGACGATGGGAATCTTGCGCTCGAAGGCATTGGTGACGTTCATCAGGGTGCCGAGGGCAAAGAGCTTGCTGATGTCGATTACTGTGCCACCGCCTACGGCGACGACGCGCTTGTAGGAGACACTCCGCAGGTCGTCCATGATGTGCTGGATCATCTCGTCGCTGGGCTCGCCGGCACCGTATTTTTCCTGCATGACGAAGTGGCACTTCAGCCCAAGAGGCTTGATGTAGGGCTCGTAGATGAACGACTGTGTGATTACCAAGTCGTCCGAACCCAGCTTGTAGGCTTCGGCAAACTGGCCGAAGGTATCATATTGTTGTATATTTGTTTTGATGCTGAACATAGCAATGTTCCTTTCTATTGTTTTAAAAAGCAGCGGCTCATGCAATATGAAGAAATTAAATGTATGTTGTCCGAACCGCTGCTCTGTTGTTCATTTGAAGGTGTAATACTTTTCGTAATCGGCCAGCAGTTGTTCCCTGAAGTCGGGATGGGCGATGGCGATGAGGGCCTTGGC
>DGTB01000104.1:9967-13325 GCA_002394185.1 Bacteroidales bacterium UBA4347
ACCTCGTTGCGGCTCGTCGTTACGGCGGCCCCCGGAGTCAGCGTGGCCACGATGCGGCTCACCTTGCCCTTGGCAGCTGTCGACGGCATTGCCATGATGCTGCGGCCGCCCTTGCTCATGGCGGCGCCGCGCACATAGTCTACCTGACCTCCCGTGCCGCTGAACTGCTTGGTACCCATGCTCTCGCTGGCCACCTGTCCCTGCAGGTCGACCTCGATGCACGAGTTGATGGCCACCATGTTGTCGTTCTTGGCGATGACGTAGGGGTCGTTGACGTAATCCACGCCGAACATCTCCACCATCGGGTTGTGGTCCACGAAGTCGTAGAGACGCTTAGTGCCCATAAGGAATGTGGCTACCAGCTTGCCCCGGTGCAGGGTCTTACGCTCGCCGTTGATGACTCCGGCCTCCACCAGGTCCACCACACCATCGCTGAACATCTCTGTGTGAATACCCAAGTCCTGCTTGTCGTGCAGTTCGGCCAGCACGGCATCCGGAATGGCTCCGATGCCCAGCTGGAGCGTGTCGCCGTCGTGGATCAGCGAGGCACAGTTACGCCCGATAGCCTCCTCGACGGGACCTATCTTGGCAGGCCACAGCTCCGGCAACCGTCGGTTGACCGGCACAATGTGTGTCAGCTCCGATACATGCAGTAGCGTACCGCCAGCCGTGAAGGGCATCTGGTCGTTCATCTCGGCGATGACCACCCGGGCCTTTTTTGCAGCCGCCACGGCATAGTCGCACGACACGCCCACCGAGCAATAGCCGTAGGCGTCAGGCTCGCTAACCGTGATGACTGCCACATCGCACGGAATCTCTTTGCCGAGCATTCCAGGCACATCTTTGAAGAAGGCGGGGAAGAATCGACCGGCGCCACTCCAGACTGCCTGTCTGGAGTTGGCACCGACGAAGTTGGTCAGATGAGTGAAATTGTCGTAGCACTCGGGGGCGAAGCACTCGCCGTCGCCCAGTGTGAGCATGTGGTAGATCTGCACGCCATGATAGTCGGCATGGTGCTCCGCCAGGGTCTTAATGATATGGCGAGGCACACCGGCACACTCAGACATCACCAGCGTGTCACCGTCATGGATGGCACGGATGGCTTCCTCGGCTGTCATCAGCCGTTGTTTATATTCCGATTTCCAATCCATACTCACTTGATCTTGGCAATGTCTTTGGCCAGCTGCTTCTTGCTCTCAAGGTCGCTCTGGCGGCTGATCATGATACGCTGGGCCTGAGGCGAACCGGCGCCGTGCATACTCTCGGTACGGTAGCCGACAGCGGCGGTGCCCAAAGTCAGGTTCTCGATGAGACGCAGAATGCGCATGCGCTCCTCGGTGGTATAGGCCGTGTTGGCGCGGAGGTACTTCTCTACATAGTGGCCGATCTCCTTGCTGCGCAGGTCGGCCTCGCTGGGCATGGTGACCATCAGGCCGCCGGCGATATCCTCGGCCAGACGTGCAATCTCGTAGGGCAGGCGTGTGACGTTCTGCTTGCAGACGTTGGCCAGCAAAAGGTCGATCTGGTAGTTGCCGGCAGCCATCTTGCAGCCCTCGCACGAGCAGGCGATGCCACAGCTGTAGAGGGTCTCGTTGAGGTGCGTCATTTCGATCAGTTTGTCCTTGATGTGGGTGGCCTTGGGCACTCCGTTGGCCTCGGCTGCCAGGGCGGCGGCGCCAATCAGCACGTCGCCCACGCCCACCTTGCAACCACCGTAGCTCTGACGGTGATAGCCCGCGAAACGCTCCACCATCATGCCCGCGAAGTCGTACTCCTCGCACATGAAGACGCGCTCGTTGGGAATGAAGACGTCGTCGAAGATCACCAGTGCCTCGTGTCCGCCGAACTGCGAGTTGCCGAGGTCGATGTCGTGATACTCTTCAAGTTTGCGGGTGTCGCAGCTCTGACGGCCGTAGATCATTGTGATGCCCTCGGCATCGGTGGGGCAGGCGAAGCTGACGGCGTAAGCTTTGTCCTCTTCCTTCATGGCCTGGGTCGGCATGATGAGGTGCTCGTGACTGTTGACTGCACCGGTCTGGTGGGCCTTGGCGCCACGCACAACGATGCCGTCGGGGCGGATCTCCACGATGTGGAGGTAGAGGTCTGGATCGGCCTGCTTGCTGGGACTAAGGCTGCGGTCGCCCTTGGGATCCGTCATGGCACCGTCAACGGTCAGGTCCTCGTCCTGCACGTGCTTCAGGTATTCAGTGAAGCGCTTGTGATATTCTGTGCCGTACTTCTGGTCGATCTCGTAGGTGGTGCTGTAGATAGCGTTGAAGGCATCCATGCCCACGCAGCGCTGGAAGCACGCGGCGGTCTTCTGGCCGCAGAGGCGCTGCATCTTCACTTTGTTTACCAGGTCTTCGGTGCTCTGGTGCAGATGGCAGAAACGGTTGATACGCTTGCCCGTGAGGTTCGACACGGCGGTCATCACCTCTTGGTACTCTGGCTTCTCGGCCAGTTCGTAGGTCATTGCCACCGAATTCAGTGACGGACGGATCATCGGATGGTCGACGGGGTTCTCGATTTTCTCTCCCATGTACCAAACGTTCATCTTCATTTTACGAAGACTCTCAATGTACTGCTCTTTTGTCATCATGTTGTGTAATATTTTGGTTTGTTAAATAATATTTCTCCAGCCTGATTCAGGGACAGGGACAAACCTCCTACACACAGCAGCACAGGGTATCAACACGCGGGCACACGGCACACACACTTAACGGTGGCGGGCAATCCCTCCAACGGGACAACCAGCCACGCCATCGGCGTTTACATTGATTTCCAATCGTACTGACAAATACTCTATTTCGCGAGAGGTTTGCCACCTTCTCTGCGGGCAGGTCTCCTGGCTTGTCCTATAGCATGCGCCTTCTCAGGTGTGGTAACCTCGCAGGACAGACATCTTGCGACAAAAGGTGTAGTAACCCAATGGCGTAGAGTGCATACTACTTTCTGTAATGGACTTCACAGTTGCGCGTCAGCTCACGATTTGCACGTGATTCCCTTTTCACCCGCTGCTCGTGGACGTCTAGGGGGTGTAATAACCCTCGTTTCAGTCCGCAGCGGACACCTCACAGATTGATTGTTTTTTTTGTCAAAGTACTTTTCTTTCAATTGACGGCGCAAAAATACAAAATAAAATTATTCTGCAAAATTTTTTTTTGCAAAATAGAATATAATATTCTGAATTTGAATAAGAAAAAAATATATGGCAAGGTTTGAGTCGATAAAAAAGTACTTATTTTATGCGGGAAGCGACTCTTTTTCGAGATAGAATTTCAGTCGAAAAACCTCATAATTTAAAAAGAGCGCTGATTTGTCAGCGCTCTTTTATTGCTCCCCCTGAAGGACTTGAACC
>DGTB01000141.1 GCA_002394185.1 Bacteroidales bacterium UBA4347
TATCAGGGGCGTCTCGGGTAGGTTTTTGCCCCCGGGAGGGGGCGCCGAAATAATTCGGCACGCCATACAATAAAATCAGCGTGGTGCCGTTTCTTTAGGCAGCAAAATATATATAAAGGAATCCAAATGTATAAAAAAGGAAGAATGGTGCTGATGGCGGCGGCGGTGCTGGCGGCGTGGGGCTGCGGGAGCGGCAAGAGCGCGACGGTGGCCAACGAACGCTTTCAGCGGCAGCCCATCCGCGAGGTGACGGAGGAGCAGCTGGCGGAGGACGGGATGCTCATCGACGCCCTGTCGCTGCAGGAGACGGGGCGCAACAACGAGGCCCTGGAGGCCTACGGCCGTACGACGGCGCGCTTTCCGCAGTGCGACGCGGCGTGGTACGGCATGAGCCAGCTCCTGGCCCAGCGCGGCTGGACCGACAGCGCCGAGGCCTGCGCGCGGCGTGCCGTGGAGCTGAAGGGCGACAATGTGTGGTACCTCCTGTCGCTGGCCATGACGCAGCAGATGAAGGGCGACACCAAGGGCACCCTCGACACCTGGGAGACCATTGTGCGCCAGAACCCCGAGGTGCTGGACTACTACTACGAACTGTCCAACCAGTATATCTCGGCCGACGACCTGCCCAAGGCCGTGGAAGTGCTGAACCGCGTGGAGCGCCGCATCGGCATTACCGAGCCCATCTCCATGCAGAAGGCCAAGCTGTGGAACGCCGCCGGCAAGCCCGACAAGGCCATGGCCGAGGTGGAGGCCCTGGCCCAAGCCGTGCCCGGCGACAAGCAGAGCAATGCCATCCTGGCCGAGATGAACATGCAGCAGAAGCGCTATGCGAAGGCCAAGACCTACTACGACCGCATCCTCGAGGCCGACCCCGAGGACCCCTATATCCACATACAGCTGGCCGAATACTACAAAGCCGTGAACCGCCCCGCCGAGGCCGACAGCGAGATGGTGCGCGCGTTCGACAATCCCGCCCTCGACGGCAAGAGCAAGCTGCAGCTCCTCGGCTCCTTCTACAGCAACGAGGAGTTCTACACCACACGCCGCTCCACCACGTTCCGCCTGATGGACAAGGCCATGGCGGAATGCACGGACAGCACGGAGTTTGCCGCCTTCTATGGCAATGTGCTCCTCAACCAGCAGCGCTACGCCGAGGCGGCGCACCAGTTTGAGCTGGCGCTGCAACGCGACAGCAGCACGTACGAAATCTGGGAGATGCTGCTGGTGAGCCTCAGCGGCACCGAGGGCGCCGCGGCGAAGATAGAGCGCTATGCCCGGCGCGCCGCGGCGCTCTTCCCCGTGCACACCCTGCCGCACTTCATGCTGGCCCAGCAGGCCCTTCTGGGCGGGCGCTACGACGAGGCCCTCCGCGAGCTGGAGACCGCCGCCAAATGGGGGTTCAGCAAGGGATACCTCGAGGCCGAGACCTACGGCCTGATGGGCGAGGCCTACTATCGCACACAGCAATACGACAAGGCCTGGCAGGCTTTCGACCGCTGTCTGGCCCTGCGGCCCGACGATATGGGCACGCTGAACAACTACGCCTACTACCTCTCGGAACAGAACCTCCAGCTGGAGAAAGCCGAGAGCATGAGCCGCCGCACCATCGACGCCGAGCCCGACAACGCCAACAATCTGGACACCTACGCGTGGATACTGCACCTGATGGGCCGCGACGGCGAGGCCCTGCCCTACATGGAGAAGGCCGTGCGCCTCGACCCGCACAGCGACACCCTGCGCAAACACCTGGAGGCCATCCGTGGCAAATAGACTCAAAACACTGAAAAAATGAGAAGGAACATCACAATACTACTGACCGTGGCACTGCTGGCAACGCTGGCAACCGGCTGCCGCAGCACCCAAAATGTCGTATCCCCCACACCGGCGCCGGCACCGGCAGCACCCCAATACACCGTCATGACCTTCACCGGAGTGGTGGAGGGCATGAGCGTCAGCGGACAGGTGCGCATGGAGAAGGGGAAAGTGATATGGTGCAGCGTGAGCAAGCTGATTGAACTGGGGCGCGCCATGGCCACGCCGGACTCGGTGTGGGTGCGAGTGCCCCTGATGGACCGCAACCAACAGGGCGACTACCGCGACCTGAAGCGCCTGGCGGGCCGCCACATCACCTTCGCCGAGCTGGAGGCCATACTGGAAAGCGACGACGCCGAGAAGCGCATCGCCGCCCTGGGCAAGCAGCTGGGATACACGGTGAACATACACATCACACGCAAGGAGAAGGCCGACAAGCTGACCTTCCCGTTCAACAAATAGGGAACATAAACGAAAGGGGAAATATGAAAAGACTGATGATTGCACTGCTGACGATGGTCTCGATGGGTGCCATGGCACAGAACCACCAGGATGTGCTGGGCGACTCGGCCAAGCTGGTGGTGGACCGCTATGTGCAAATGCTCGCTATCGACCAGCTGCCGGCGGACAGCGTGCTGGTGATGAAGACCGCCATCACCACCAACCAGAGCAGGAAAGACACCATCTGGATGCACCGCTGGTACGGCACAGGCGAGCGTCACCGCATCGAGGTGTGGGACGGGAGCACGCTGGATTTCGGCCTGGTGAGCAACGGGAAAGACCGTTTCCGCGTCTACTCCAAAGTGGACGAGGCCTGGGAGAGCGTGCCCATCGAGGAACTCAACAAGAAGCTTCAAGGCTACGACTTCCGCGGGCCGCTCTATCGCTGGCGCGAAAAAGGAGCCCAGCTGAGCTGGAACGGCACCACAGAGCTGAAGGGGCAGCCGCTGCAGGTGGTGAAGATCGAATGCCCATCCATGTATACCCGCTACTATATGTTCGAACCCGAAAGCGGACTGCTGACCCTCATCTTCGAGACCGACAAGGTATATGAAGGCTACGGCCAGATGAAACCCGGCCACATCGAGTGGAAGAGCGTCTACGAATACCTGCCGGTGGCTCACGGCATACAGCCGTCGCTGGAGAGTTTCATGCGCAACGGGGTGCTGACCATCCTGAGCACAGTCTACCATTTCGAAGCCATGGACACAACCCTTTTTGAACACGACTGATGGGAATACTGCAGCCAGACGACGAATACTTCATGGGCGAAGCCCTGAAGGAGGCCCGCAAGGCGGAGGCCGAGGGGGAGATACCGGTGGGAGCCGTGGTGGTGGCTGGCGACAGCATCATTGCCCGTGCCCACAACCAGACAGAGATGCTGCACGACGTGACGGCCCACGCCGAGATGTTGGCCATCACGGCGGCAGCGGAGCACCTGGGGGCGAAGTACCTGACAGGGTGCACGCTGTATGTCACCCTGGAGCCCTGCGTAATGTGCGCCGGAGCGTTGGGGTGGAGCCAGCTGGCGAAAATCGTCTACGGCGCTCCGGACGAGAAGCGCGGTTTCGAACGCCTGGGACGCACCATGCTGCACCCCAAGACAGAGGTGACGGCAGGAGTGAGGAGCGAGGAATGCCTGACGCTGGTGAAGGAATTTTTCAAAAGAAAGAGATAGATAGATTTTAATTATAGACAAAACCAATTGATTATGAAACCTACATTACTTGTTTTGGCTGCCGGCATGGGTAGCCGCTATGGTGGACTGAAACAGATGGACGGCGTAGGCCCCCACGGCGAAATCATCATGGACTACAGCATCGAGGATGCCATCCGCGCGGGCTTCGGCAAGGTGGTCTTCGTTATCCGCCACTCGTTCGAGGAGGAGTTCAAGAAGCACATCAACGCCGACCACTTCGGCCATCGCATCGAGGTGGAGTATGTCTTCCAGGAGCTCGACAAACTGCCTGCGGGCTTCAGCGTGCCCGAAGGCCGCGAGAAACCCTGGGGTACCAACCACGCCATCCTCATGGCCAAGGATGTCATCCACGAGCCCTTCGCCATCATCAATGCTGACGACTTCTACGGCCGCGACGCCTTCGAGGTGATGGCACGCCACCTGGAGACCCTCGCCGGCACGGAAGGTAAATACTGCATGGTGGGCTACCGCCTGGAGAACACGCTGAGCGAGAACGGCACGGTGAGCCGCGGCGTGTGCGAGACCGACGCCAACGGACTGCTCATCGGCATGACCGAGCGCACCTCCATAGGCCGCACGGCCAACGGCATCGAATACAAGGACGCCGACGGCAGCATGCACCCGCTGGCCGCCGACGCCACGGTGAGCATGAACCTCTTCGGCTTCACGCCCGACTACTTCGCCAAGAGCGAGAAGCTGTTCGTGGACTTCCTGAAAGAGCACGGCACGGAGATGAAGAGCGAATACTACATTCCCTTCGCCGTCAACACCTTCATTCACAACGGCACGGCCACTATGACGGTGCTGAAGACCACGGCGCAGTGGTTCGGCGTCACCTACAAGGAGGACCGCCCGATGGTCGTCGAGCGGCTGAAAAAGCTTCATGAACAAGGCGTTTATTGATTTCGTCAAAACTCATGAAAACGAGGATACCGCGCGGTTGCTGCTGAGTGCCGGGCGGTATTCTGGTGTTGATATGACTGCGGCGGTGCAGCAGATCGAAGGGCGGCGGACGGCACGGGAGAAGTGGCCTGGGCTGCTGGAGTGCGAGGGGTTCCTCTACCCTCCGCGGCTGAACCGCGAGCAGGCCTCGTCGGAGATTACGGCCTTGCGCAAAGCCGACATCTGCCATCTGCGGTTCTCCTTCCTCCAGCTGCACGGCAAAGAGGAGGGCCGGCCGTTCCGCATCGCCGACCTGACGGGCGGTATGGGAATCGACACTTTCGCCCTGGCCGGATGGAAGGCGGAAGAGCCCATGGAGGTCGAAGTGGACTATGTGGAGCAGGACCCTGAGCTCTGCGAGCTGGCCAGAAGCAACGCAAAGACCCTGGGGCTAAGCAATGTCCACGTCCATTGTGGCGACAGCCTGAAGTGGCTCAAGAAACAGGACAGGCGCTTCGACCTGATATTTGTCGACCCCGCCCGTCGCGACAAGCAGGGACGCAAGGTCGCGGCCTTCGAGGATTGCACGCCCGACATATTGGCGCATCAGGACCTGTTGCTGTCCAAAGGGAAAGAGCTATTGGTGAAGGCATCGCCGATGATAGACATCTCGTTGGCGGCTTCGCAACTGCGCGACATCAGCGACATCTATGTCATAGCCGTCCAAGGCGAGTGCAAGGAGGTGCTGTTCCTTTGCGGAAGGGCCGACGGCGAGCCCTTTATCCATTGCGACCACCTGCATCATGGCGAGGTGGACACATTTGCCTTCACTCGCGAAGACGAGGTCCGGGCCCAGGCAACATACGCCAGCGAAATGGGCAAATACCTTTACGAACCCAATGCCGCGCTGATGAAAGCCGGGCCTTTCAAGATGCTGAGCCAAACAGAGAGAGTGGACAAACTGTCACGCAACACCCACCTCTACACAAGCGACAGCCTCTTCCAACATTTCCCTGGCCGCATCTTCAGCGTCCTTGTGGAAATCAAGCCCACCCGCAAAGAGGTGCAGAAGTGGATCCCCGACGGGAGAGCCCATGTGGTCGCCCGCAACTACCCCGTGGCCGCTGCCGAGCTGCAGAAGCAGCTGGGGCTGAAAGAGGGCGGCGACCTCTTCGTCATCGCCACCACCTTGGGCACGCGCCCGTGTGCCTTTATTGCAGAAAGAATCAACTAATCGATAATTGTCAGCCGTTCCGACGACGGAATGACGGGAGCCTCGAGTCCGGCACCCAGCCGTTGCGGACTGCGGAGGATGCGCACCTCGTCGTAGAGGCCGCTGGCGATGAAGGCATCCAGTATCTGGCGTCCGCCTTCGACGATGACGGACTGGATTTTCTTTTCGTAGAGCGCGGCGAGGGTTTCTTCGACGGTCTGGGTGTGCAGGTGGAGCCAATGGCTGGGCACATCGTTGAGGCGGCCGCGGCGGTCGAGCACCACGGGCTGCGGCTGGGGGCCGAGGAAATGGCGCGCCGTAAGCGAGGGATGGTCGCACAGGTAGGTCTCGCTGCCCACCAGGATGGCGGCCTCCTCGGTGCGCCAGCGGTGGTTGAGGCGGTTCTGCCCGGGGGTGCTGAGCCAGTAGGGCTGCGACGGGTCGGCAGGCGCCAGGAAGCCGTCGGCGCTCTGCGCCCACTTCAGTATGACGTAGGGGCGACGCTGTTCCATGAAGGTGAAGAAACGGCGGTTGAGCTCGCGCCCCTCGGCCTCGAGCACATGGCGTTCCACCTCGATGCCGGCCTCCTCCAGTTTGCGGAAGCCGTTGCCGGCGACGAGGGGGTTGGGGTCGTCGTTGCAGCACACCACACGGCGGATGCCGCGCTCCACGACCAGGTCGGCGCAGGGGGGCGTCTTGCCATAGTGCGAGCAGGGCTCGAGGTTGACATAGAGCGTGGCGCCGCGGAATACCTCCGGCGGCAGCGGGCGCAGCAGGGCGTTGCGCTCGGCGTGGTAGCCACCGTAGTACTGGTGGTAGCCTTCGCTGACGATGCGGTCGTCCTTCACCACCACGCAGCCCACCATCGGGTTGGGCCTCACACGTCCCAATCCGTTGGCAGCCAGCTGCAGGCAGCGGCGCATATAGACTATATCCTGCTCGTTATGCATATCTGTTTCGGGGTGCAAAAATACGAAAACTTTTCCATTTGGAGAGATTTTTCTTCGCCGGCGGCCCAGGGTGGCAATAAAGTGGGACGAATTGCGTTATACCCCTAACTATTAGACCCACCTAATGAAGCACATCTTCGTCATCAACCCCCATGCCGGCGGCGAGAACCATGCCGAGAGCCTTGCCAAAGAGATTGAAGCCCTTGCCGTCGACAGCGAGATATACCTGACCACAGGCCACCTGGACGCCACCCGATATGTGGACCAATACTGCCGCGCGCACCCCAGCGAAGCCGTGCGTTTCTACGCCTGCGGCGGCGACGGCACCCTGAACGAGGTGGCCTCCGGCGCCCTCCCCCACCCCGAGGCCGAGATGGGCTGCTACCCCTGCGGCAGCGGCAACGACTACGTGAAATACTGGCCCACGGCCGACTTCCGCAGCCTCCAGGCCCTCGTCGAGGCCCCGGCCATGCCCGTGGACCTGATGCGCGTCCGCTTCGACGGGCAGGAACGCCATTGCATCAACCTGATGAACCTGGGCTTCGAGGCCGCCGTATGCCGTTCGATGGAGATTGTCAGGGGCAAGCCTCTGGTGGGCGGCAAGATGGCCTACACCTCAGGCATCGTCCACAGCCTCTTCTATGGCCGCCACCACCCCTGCCGCATCAGCGTCGACGGCGAAGCCTGGCACGAGGGCGACATGCTGCTGGGCTCACTGGCCAACGGCCGCTATGCCGGCGGCGGCTACTGCTGCGCCCCACGGTCGGTGAACGACGACGGCCTGATGGAGGTGATGGCCGTGCTTCCCATCTCGGTAGCACGCTTCGTCTCCGTCATAGACCTGTACAAGAAAGGGCAACACCTGGACAGTACCAAGATGAAGGACGTGGTGGAATACCGCCGCGGACGGCGCGTCAGCATCGAGAGCGACAAGCCCCTGTGGGCGGCTCTCGACGGCGAACTGGTATGCTCAAACCATTTCGATATCGAAAACCTGTCCCAGGCCATCCGCTTCGCCGTGCCGCAGAAATAGAAAAAGGTCCCGCCATAGTGTGCCAGGCGGGACCTTGCTTGATATGCTTGCTTGTTTATTCCTTTAACTGCACTTGCTCCATCCGCAGTTGGGACAGCTCTTGCAACCGCTGTTGTAGACCAGTTTGCTGCCGCAGTCGGGGCACACCTCGTCGGTCTCGGTGCCGTCCTTGATGTAGCGTTTCAGGGCGCGGGCCACACCGTTGGACCATGTGGTAATGCTGTCGGTGTCGAAGTTCAGCTTGCCGATGAGTTCCACCACGTTGGGGATGGGCATGCCGTGGCGCAGGATGCCGGAGATGAGCTTGGCATAGTTCCAATACTCCTTGCGGAACATGCGCGAAAGGCCCTCCATGGTGATGTGGTAGCCGTCCTGGTCGGTGAACTGGAAATCGTAGCGGGCGTGCTCCTGACCCTTCTCCTTGACGCGGATCACCCAGCCTTTCTCAACCCACTTGGGCAGGAGGAAGTTCTCGGCGCGGCCGGTGAAGATTTCATACGGACGGCCCTCGTACATGCCTACGACGGCAATCCAGTCCTCCTTCTCGTTCTTGAAGCGCACCACCTCGGCCTCCAGTTTCTTGGGGCGCTTGGGGGCGCGGTTCTCGCCGAAGCAGGGCACGTCCTTCTTTTCGTTGTTGGCAACGAGAACGCCGGTGCGCGAGCCGTCGCGGTAGATGGTGCAGCCCTTGCAGCCGCTCTCCCACGCGGTTTCGTATATCTTGCTCACCACCTCCTTGGTGGTCTCCTTCGGGATGTTGACGGTGACGCTGATGCTGTGGTCCACCCACTTCTGGATGGCGCCCTGCATCTTCACCTTGGCCACCCAGTCGATGTCGGCGCTGGTGGCGTGGAAGTAGGGGCTCTGCTCGATGAGCTTCTGCAGAGTGGCGTCGTCCATGTGCTTCACCTCCTCCACGTCGTAGCCGTTGATGCGGGCCCAGTCGAGGAACTTGGGATGGAACACGTTGTACTCCTCGAAGTAGTCGCCGTTCTCGTCCTTGATGATGTTCTGCTTGCTGTTGTCCTTGTCGTTGGGGTTGATTTTCTTGCGACGCTTGTAGCTCACCAGGAACACCGGCTCGATGCCCGAGGTGGTCTGGGTGCAGATGCTGACGGTGCCCGTGGGGGCGATGGTCAGCAGGGCGATGTTGCGGCGGCCGTACTTGGTCATCTCCTCGTAGAGCTTCGGGTCGGCCTCGCGAATGCGGCTGATGAAGGGGTTGTTCTCCTCGCGACGGGCGTCGTAGATGGGGAAGCAGCCACGCTCCTTGGCCAACTGGACGCTGGAAGCGTAGGCCGCCAGACAGAGCGTCTGCTGCACTTTGACGGCGAAGGCCGTGGCCTCGTCGCTGCCATACTGCAGTCCCAGGGCGGCCAGCATGTCGCCCTCGGCGGTGATGCCGAAACCGCTGCGGCGGCCTTCGAGGCACTTCATCTTGATGTTGAGCCACAGGTTGTGCTCCACCATCTTGATTTCATCGCTCTCGGGGTCGCTTTCAATCTTGCGCAGTATCTGCTCCACCTTCTCCAGCTCGAGGTCGATCAGGTCGTCCATCAGACGCTGGCCCTTCATGACATGGTCGCGGAAGAGGTCGAAGTTGAACCGGGCCTCCTTGGTGAAGGGGTTGTCCACGTAGCTGTAGAGGTTGATGGCCTGCAGGCGGCAGCTGTCGTAGGGGCAGAGGGGTATCTCGCCGCAGGGGTTGGTGCTGACGGTGCGGTAGCCGAAGTCGGCATAGCAGTCAGGCACACTCTCGCGCAGGATGGTGTCCCAAAAGAGCACACCGGGTTCGGCCGAACTCCACGCGTTGGCGATAATCTTGTTCCACAACGTGCGGGCGTCTATCTCTTTGGTATAGGTGGGGTTGGGCGAGTCGATGGGGTACTGCTGCACGAAGGGCTTGCCCTCCATGGCACAACGCATGAACTCGTCGGTAATCTTCACGCTGACGTTGGCGCCGGTAATCTTGCCCTGCTCCAGCTTGGCATCGATAAACTGTTCGGCGTCGGGATGCTTGATGCTGATGCTGAGCATCAAGGCTCCGCGGCGGCCACCCTGGGCCACCTCGCGGGTGGTGTTGCTGTAGCGCACCATGAAGGGCACGATGCCGGTGGAGGTGAGGGCGGAGTTCTTCACGGGGCTGCCGCCGGGGCGTATGTGGCTCAGGTCGTGGCCCACGCCGCCGCGACGCTTCATCAGCTGCACCTGCTCCTGGTCAATCTTCATGATGCCGCCGTAGGAGTCGCTATTGCCCTGGTTGCCGATCACGAAGCAGTTGCTCAGGCTTACCACCTGGAAGTTGTTGCCGATGCCGCTCATGGGGCTGCCCTGCGGGACGATGTACTTGAAATCCTTCAGCAGCTGATAGATTTCCTCCTCGCTCAGGGGATTCTGGTACTTGTCCTCAATGCGGGCATACTCGGCGGCCAGACGGCGGTGCATCATGTCGGGGTTAAGCTCGTAGATGCGGTCGTCCTCGCGCAGGGCGTACTTGTTCATCCAGACATTGGCTGCCAGCTCGTCGCCGTGGAAATACTCCACCGACGAACGCATAATCTCTTCCGGGGTGTACTGACGGTACTCTTTCGGTTCCTTCTGGGGTTCGGTTGATGAAAACAAGTCGCCTTGCATGTTTGCTCCTTTTATATTATGTTGTTATACTATAAATTATTACAAAGACCATCGGCCTTTTTTTCACGATGCTAAATTAGTTCAAAAAAACAGAATTCCGCCAACAAGTTATCAACAAATCCACCCCCAATCGGGGCACTCCTTTTGCATTCAAACGTTTAGTCGGTGGATAACCATTCACTCCCCCATCCTTCACACACAAAAAAAACGAAACGTCGCCTGTCATATCAAATTTATTTTGTAACTTTGCACCGTCAAACATAATTTATGAATCAACATAACGACCATCATGCACGATTTCACCTTTCAGAACCCTGTGCGGGTTCACTTCGGACACGAGAAGCTCTGTCTCCTCGGCAATGAACTGAAACAATTCGGCAAACGCGTACTGCTGACCTACGGCGGCGGCTCCATCAAAAAAATCGGTCTCTACGACCGCGTGGTGGCTGCCGTGAAGGAAGCCGGCATGGAGCTCTTCGAGCTCGGCGGCATCGACCCCAACCCCCGCATCGCCTCCGTGCGCGAGGGCGCACGCCTCTGCAAGGAGCACCACATCGACGTCCTCCTGGCCGTGGGCGGCGGATCCACCATCGACTGCACCAAGTGGATCGCCGCGGCCGCCTGCGTCGACCACGATGCCTGGGACTTCTTCGACTACGACAAGTGGGCTCCCGTCAAAAAGGCCCTGCCCATCGTCAGCGTCCTCACCCTCTCGGCCACAGGCTCCGAGATGGACAGCGGCGGCGTCATCTCCAACCCCGACACCGACGACAAGCGCGGCCGCCTCAGTCCCCTGCTCTTCCCCAAGGTCTCCTTCCTCGACCCCACGCTGACCTACACCGTCAGCCCCTACCAGACGGCCTGCGGCAGCGCCGACATCTTCTCCCACCTCATGGAAGAATACTTCACCACCGACCAGCCCATGTTCCTCATCGACACCTTCATCGAGGGCATGATGCGCACCGTCGTCCGCTACGCCCCCATCGCCATGCGCGAACCCGACAACTACGAGGCCCGCGCCAACCTCATGTGGGCCTCCAGCTGGGCCATCAACGGCCTCATCGGTGCCGACAAGGGGCAGGCCTGGAGCTGCCACCCCATGGAGCACGAGCTCTCCGCCGTCTACGACATCACCCACGGCCACGGCCTGGCCATCCTCTCGCCCCGCTGGCTGCAATACTGCATGAGCGACGCCACCCTTCCGCGCATCGCCCGCTTCGGCATCTCGGTCTTCGGCCTCGACCCCACCCTGCCGCAGCAGGAGCTGGCCCTGCGCGCCATCGACGCCCTCAGCCACTTCCTCTTCGACACCCTGGGCCTCAAGCGCACCCTCGCCGAACTCAACATCGACGAGAGCCACTTCGACTCCATGGCTGCCAAAGCCGTCCTGCCCTACAACGGCAGCCTCCCCGGCTTCCGCACCCTGACCAAGGACGACGTGGTCAACATCTACCGCATGTGCCTGAAATAAATTAAAGAAAGAATATAAAAAGACGGCGGCCTCTTTGCGAGGCCGCCGTCTTTTTTTTGTTTTAGTCCTCGGCGTGCTTGCGACTGCCGTCGATGGCCTCGCTGACGTTGATGACATAGTCGCCCAGCTTCTCGTACAGCGCGTAGAGGCTGCTGTAGGCGTTGCCGATGGCGTAGTCGTACACGCCCAGCTTCAGGGCGTCGAGGTGCTGGTTGCGCAGACGGTCGCGGAAGGCGTTGATTTCGTGTTCGGCGGCATAGGCGGCGTCGAGGTCGATGTGGTCGTAGTCGCCCAGATTTCTGTCCATCACGTCCAGGGCCTTCTGCACCAGCTCGCTCATGTGCTGCAGGTTGGCGTTCAATCCGGCATCGAAGTGCACAGCGTCCTCGCGCTTGTTCCGCCGCGTCATGGCAATCTGGTAGACCGTGTCGCCGATGGATTCGAGGTTGTCTATGATGCGCAGCATGGAGCTGATGCGCTGCGAGGCATGCTCCGAGACATCGCCCGAGCCCACCTTGGTGAGGAACTTCGAGATTTCCATCTCCATGCGGTCGGTGATGTCCTCGTATTTGGCTATGCGAGCCATGATGGCATCGAAGGCCTCGTCGCTCTCGGCCGTGCGCAGGCCCGGCAGGAAGGTGTACATGCGCAGCACACGCTTCGAGAACTCCATAATCTCGCTCTTGGCGCTCTGCAGGTTGAGCTCGGCGGTGCTGAGCCAGTTGCCCTCGATGTAGGTCAGGCGGAACTCGTCCTCGCTGCTCTCCTCTGGCTTGGCCTTCACCATCCAGTCCACAATCTTCAGTATCTGCGGAATGAAGAACGCCAGGATGATGGTGTTGCCGACATTGAACACGGTGTGGAACAGCGAGATGGCCATCGGCACGGACTCGGGGTTGTAGGCCTCGTCGGTGGCGGGCACATAGGGGCTGCATCCGGTCATGCCCTCGGTGAGATGTGCAATGAACCGCATCAGCGGCGAGAACACCACCAGCGTAATCACCACACCCACCACGTTGAACACCAGGTGGGCACGGGCGGCCTTCTTGCCCGCCGTGTTGGCCACCATGGCCGCCAGGTTGGCCGTGATGGTGGTGCCGATGTTCTGGCCCATGACCAAGGCCACAGCCACGTCGAACCCGATCCAGCCGTTGTAGCACATCACCAGCGTAATGGCCATCATGGCCGCCGACGCCTGCACCAGGCAGGTCAGCGCCGCTCCGATGGCAATGAAGAGCAGTATGGACCAGAACCCGTAGTCGCTCATGGTCCCCAGGGCATGCAGGAAGGCGGGATACTCCTCAAGGTTGGGCATGGCGGCCTGCAGCAGTTCCATGCCGATGAGCAGCAACGCCAGGCCGATGACCGACTGGCCGATGGACTTCATGCGGTCCTTGTGCGAGAAGATGAAGAAGAGGCTCACCGTGGCCAGCAACATGGGCAGGCTGAAGCCCCCGGCGCTCTCGCCCAGGCCGAAGAGGGTGATGATCCACGCCGTCACCGTGGTGCCGATGTTGGCACCCATGATGACCGCCACAGCACCCGCCAGCGACAGCAGGCCGGCATTGACGAAACTGACCACCATCACCGTCGTGGCCGACGAACTCTGGATGGCCGCCGTCACCGCCGTGCCCGTCAGGATGCCACTCAGCGGCTTGCCCGTGAAACGGCTCAGCACGGCCCTCATTTTGCTGCCCGCAAGCTTCTGCAAACCCTCGCTCATCAGTTTCATAGCGAACAGGAACACGGCCAGCGCCCCGGCGAAATTGATGACAATCAGTAATATATCCCAAAAACTCATATATAAATCACATTATTTTTAAAATGCAAAAGTAAGCATATTCTCCGGAAAAAATTGTTACATTTTTGTTAAGTTTTCATCCTGCCACCCTGCCACCCGAGACCCACCCGCGACGTGT
>DGTB01000086.1 GCA_002394185.1 Bacteroidales bacterium UBA4347
TTCAGCACGGCGCGCTTGTAGGGGATGCCGTGGCCTTCAGCATAGCCGAGGGCGGTGCCCACTCCGCTGTCGGGGATGCCGCAGACGCAGTCAGCGAGCGTGTCGTCTTCATGGCCCATCACCTCGCCGGCAGTCTCGCGCACGTGCTCGGTGTTGATACCTTCATAGGAGGAGGCGGGGAATCCGTAGTAGACCCACAGGAAGGAACATATCTGACAACGGCTGAAGGGCTTCTGCAGCACCTCGATGCCGTCGGCCTTGACGCGCACAATCTCACCTGGTCCTATGTCGCGCAGCGGCGTATAGTCGAGGTTGGGCAGCGTGGTGGTCTCGCTGGTCACGCAGTGGGTGCCTTCTTTCTTTCCTATGACGATGGGCGTGCGTCCGAGGGCGTCGCGGGCGGCGATGATGCCGTCTTCGGTGAGGATAAGCATGGAGCAGGAACCGCGCACCTTGCGGTAGACGTTGTTGATGCCGTCGACGAAGGTGTCGCCCATGTTGATGAGGAGTGCGATGAGTTCGGTTTGGTTGATGTTGTTCTGGCTCATCTCGCTGAAGTGCATGCGTTTCTCCAACAGCTCTTCGGCAATCTCGCGCATGTTGTTGACCTTGGCGACGGTGACGACGGCGTAGCGTCCCAGATGTGAGTTGACCATGATGGGCTGCGGGTCGGTGTCGCTGATGATGCCGAGACCGCTGTTGCCTTTGAACTGCTCGAGTTCTGCTTCGAAACGACTCCTGAAATAGTCGCGCTCCAGACTGTGGATGATTCGTGTGAACCCTTTCTCGCTGTCGTAGGTGACGAGTCCGGCGCGCTTAGTGCCGAGATGTGAATTGTAGTCGGTGCCGTAGAAAAGGTCGTTGACGCAGTCGCGTTGACCTATAGTACCAAAAAAACCTCCCATTGAATATGCGTTATATAAAATTTGCGTGCAAAGGTATAAAAAAAAGTGAAGAGTGAAGAAACTTTTTGGAAAAAAATGACAAGTGGAGAGAAGCCCCCCAAGCCCCCGAGGGGGATGTTAACTGAGAACTGAAAACCGAAAACGTTGAACTGTGGATGGAGTCAGCACATCCCCCCTCGGGGGCTTGGGGGGCCTCTCCTTACTTATATTGTCCAGCCAGCGCCTCGGCGCATCTTTCTCCATCGACGGCGGCAGATACGATGCCACCGGCATAGCCGGCGCCCTCGCCGCAGGGGAAGAGACCTTGGATGTGGAGATGCTGGAGGGTGTCGGGATGGCGGATGATGCGCACGGGCGACGAGGTGCGGGTCTCGATGGCAATGAGCTGGGCATCGTTGGTGAGGAAGCCACGGCTCATCTGACCGAAACGGCGGAAGGCCTGTTGCAGACGGTGGCTGATGGGGGCGGGAAGCCAGAAGTGGAGTGGGGAAGAGACGAGCCCTGGGGCGTAGCTGCTCGGCGGAAGTGTCGCGCTCAGCTTGTTGTTGACGAAGTCGGCCATGCGCTGTGCCGGCGCGGTCTGCTTCCTGTTGCCCTGTTGCCAGCAGAGCCGTTCGAGCTGTTCCTGATACTCCATGACGCAGAGGGGATGCTGGTCTGTCGATACGTCGTCGGGATGCAGCTCCACCACCATGCCCGAGTTGCTCCACTGGGTGCCGCGGCTGGCGGGACTCATGCCGTTGACGACGAGCTGCTCACTGCCGGTGGCTGCGGGGATGACGAAACCGCCGGGACACATGCAGAAGCTGTAGACGCCGCGGCCGTCGACTTGCGTCACGAAGCTGTATTCGGCGGCTGGCAGATAGTGGCCGCGCCCTTGTGCGCTGTGGTATTGTATCTGGTCGATGAGATGGCTGGGGTGCTCAAGTCTCACGCCGACGGCAATGCCCTTGGCCTCAAGCTGGATGCCTGCCTGATGGAGATAGCGGTAGACGTCGCGTGCGCTGTGCCCGGTGGCAAGGATGACGGGACCGCTGAACGTAAGCTCCTTGTCGGTAGTCGACTGGATGGCCCTGACGCCGACCACCTGCTGGCTGTCGTCGATGATGAGCGACGTCATGCGCGTCTGGAACAGCACCTCACCGCCGCACGAGATGATGGTGTTGCGGATGTTCTCGATGACGCGCGGCAGCTTGTCGGTGCCGATGTGTGGGTGTGCGTCGGCGAGGATGTTGGTGCTGGCGCCATGCTGGCAGAGCACATTGAGGATCTTGAGCGTGTTACCGCGTTTCTTGCTTCGTGTGTAGAGCTTGCCGTCGCTGTAGGCTCCTGCGCCTCCTTCTCCGAAACAGTAGTTGCTCTCCTCGTCGACGGTCTGTGTGCGCGAGATGCTGGCAAGGTCTTTCTTGCGGTCGTGCACGTTCTTGCCGCGTTCCAGCACGATGGGCCTCACGCCCAGCTCGATGAGCCTCAGGGCAGCGAACAAGCCTCCAGGCCCAGCACCGACGACGATGGCCTGCCGTGGCGCTGAAGCAACGTCGGGATAGTGGGTGTGCTCGAAGGCGTCGTCGGTGGGCTGCTCGTTGATGTAGACGCGGAGCTTCAGGTTCACATAGACGGTGCGCTGGCGGGCGTCGATGCTGCGCTTGAGCACCCTGACGTGTGTGAGCTCACTCATGCGGTAGCCCTCCTCGCGTGCGATGTAGTCCTTGAGGGTGGCTTCGTTGGCTGCCTGCTGTGGTAGCAGACGGAGTGTGTATTCCTTGATCATGGCTTAAGAAGAAACTGGTTGAAGAATGTCAGCACCCTTTCCTGCGCTGCTGGCGGACATCCGTGCGGCATGTCCCACAGTTCCGTCTGCAAGCGGTCGCCGGCTTTCTGGCTGTCCCACACGTCGTGCATGATCTGGAAGGCGCGCTCGGCACCGGGCACGGGGAACAGCTTGTCCTGTGTGCCGTTGATGAAAAGCGTGGCCTTCGGACAGGCCAGACTGGCGATGTGCGGATAGTCGAGATACTGTCGGAGGGCGGGAATGCAGTTGGCAAAGCCTCCGTTCTCGCTGCGTCCATACTTCAGGGTGAGCTGCACGTCGCTCGTCACCATCCAGCAGACGGCGGCGGTGGCCTTGATGCGGTCGGACAGGGCTCCCAGCATCCATGCCCTGTAGGCGCCCATGGAGCATCCGGCACAGCCGATGCGACTGGCATCCACCTCTGGCAATGTGGCCAGCAGTTCGGTGGTGGCGATGTCGTCGTAGGTCATGAAGGCGCTGAGGTCACGACCATACATCATGAGGTTTCCGGCAATCATGTCGTATTTGTTGCGGTCGACGCCCTCGGCGCGTCCCCGCTCTCCCCACATGGGGGCATCGGCCGAGAACACCACATAGCC
>DGTB01000182.1 GCA_002394185.1 Bacteroidales bacterium UBA4347
GAACAATATGTAAACAATATAAAAACAATATAAGAACGGCCGTATCGGGTACGTCTCAGGCAGGGGTCGGGTGGGTAAAAAAATTATCAACAATTTGCGGGTGGAGGCAATAAAATAGAACGACGGGCGTTTTTAATATTTGATTTAGTAAAAAGACAAGAAATGAAACGCATCATCATACTCGCACTGCTTGCCGCTTCCGTTCTGGGGGCCGAGGCGCAGAATTACAAGATGACCTTTAGGCTGGAAGGGCTCAAGGACAGCATGTTGTATATCGGCCGCCACTATCGCGACGAGTTCCGGCTCGTCGATTCGGCGCGTGCGGGGAAGGACGGCAGTTTTGTTTTCAAAGGCAAGCGCACCTTGGAGCGCGGGGTCTACGCACTGTTGCACCAGGACGGCGAGAAGGCCATCGGCGACTTCGTCATCGACGACAGCCGCCAGTTCAGCCTCACGGCCGATGCGAAGATGAGTTACTCGAGCGTCGAGGTGAAGGGCAGCAAGGCCCTGAGCGACATGTATGCCTACTTAGCCACCGAGGAGGCCGCCAAGGCGGAGGCCGCCGCCATACGCAAGCGCAAACAGGAGGCTTCCACCAAGGCCCAGGCCGAGCAGGAGGAGAAAGCCCTCACGGAGCGCATGATGGCCTACGAGGCCTCGATGCGCCACCCCAAGAAGCCGCAAGTGTTCTTCGACCTGGTGAACTTCTTCGACGATGTCGATGTGCCGGACAGCATACAGGACAAGCCCTACTACTTCCGCACGCACTACTGGGACCGCTTCTTCGATGACCAGAGCAAGGAGTGGCGCATGGGCAACGGCAAGGAGCGTTTCCGGTACCTCAAGTACACGCCCAACTTCTTCAACAAGATGAACTTCTTCTTCTACGGGCAGATGTACCATGCGTCGAGCGACACCATCATCAAGGAAATCGACCGCCTGGCGGCGCGCATCGGCGACGACACGGCGCTGCTGCGCTATGTGTTCGACTTCATCGAGCCGCGCTACTACCGCTCGACGAGCAACATCGGATGGGACGCCGTGTGGTGCCACCTGGCGAGCGAGTACTACCTCAAAGGGCGCTGCCCCTGGGCCCTGCCGGGCACGCTGACCAATATGCGTTACAACTACAACCGCATCAAGCAGAGCCTCATCGGCGCCCACGGCCAGGAGCTGTGGATGGCCGACACCAACCAGAGCTCCGACCCCAAGAACTGGATCAGCAGCCACCGCTTCCCCACCCCCTACGTCGTGCTGTGGTTCTGGGACCCCGACTGCCACCACTGCCAGGAGCAGAGCGCGGAGCTGAAGAAGCTCTACGACGACATGGTGAAGAAAGGCGAGAAACGCTTCGAGGTCTACGCCGTGGGCTATGAGAGCGACGTGAAAAAGTGGAAGAAATATGTGAAGGACCACGACTTCCGCTGGGTCAACGTCGGCGGACCGAACGTCAACATCGACTACCAGGAGGCCTACAATGTGCACGGCGCACCGACGATGATCATCCTCGACCGGAAGCGCGACATCATCATGAACAAGGTGATTCCCATCAAGAACCTGATGGGATTCCTTGACGACTACGAGAAGAGGAGTGGGAATAATCAGGAATGAGGAATTGGGAATTAGGAATTTTGAAATCAAGAATCGAACAGTGGATATAATCAACATACTGCCCGACAGCGTGGCCAACCAGATAGCGGCCGGCGAGGTGGTGGACCGCCCCGCCAGCGCCGTCAAAGAGCTGCTGGAGAACGCCATGGATGCCGGCGCCACGCAGATAGACATGGTGGTAAAGGACGCCGGACGGACTCTGATACAGACCATAGACAACGGCTGCGGCATGAGCGACAGCGACGCGCGCCTGTGCTTCGAGCGCCACGCCACGAGCAAGATACACCGCGCCGACGACCTCTTCGCCATCCACACCATGGGCTTCCGCGGCGAGGCCCTGGCCTCGATAGCCGCCATCGCACAGGTGGAGCTGCGCACCCGCATGCACGACAGCGAGCTGGGCACGCAGGTGATCATAGAGGGGTCGCAGATTGTGAGCCAGCAGCCCACAGCCTGCCCGCCGGGCACCTCGATAGCGGTGAAGAACCTCTTCTTCAACGTGCCGGCACGAAGAAACTTCCTGAAAAAGGACAGCGTGGAGCTGAGCCACATCGAGGAGGTGTTCCGCCGCGTGACGCTGATACACTATGACATAGGCTTCAGCCTGACGAGCAACGGCAAGATGCTCTACGACCTCAAGCCGGGCAGCATGCTGCAACGCATAGCAGGCCTCTACGGCAACGCCTACAAGGAGCGCTTTTTCAATGTGGAGGAAGAGACCGACCTGCTGAAGATAAAGGGGTTCGTGGGCAAGCCCGAATATGCGCGCAAGACGCGCGGCGAGCAGTACCTCTTCGTCAACGGCCGTTTCATCAAGCACCCGGCCCTGAGCGCGGCGGTGGAAAAGGCCTACAACGACATGCTGCCGGAGCGCAGCTTCCCCAGCTACTTCATAGGCCTGCAGGTGGATCCGGCACGCATCGACATCAACATCCACCCGACGAAGACCGAGGTGAAATTCGTCGACGAGCATGCCATGTTCGCCATCCTGCGGTCGGCGGTGAAGAAAGCCTTGGGGCAGTTCACGCTGGCCACCGAGCTGGAGTTCGACACCCCGGCGGAGTTCAACATACCGCCTGCCCCGAAAGGCTACGTGCCGCCGGAACCGAAGATAAGCTACAACCCGGACTACAACCCGTTCCGCGCCACCCCCACACAGACGCGGATGAAACTGGACAGCAGCCATGGCATCGACACCCCCGAAGACTATAAGAGAGTGAAGGCCCCCAAGGACATTCAAGACCTTGACGCCTTTGACCTCGAAGCCCCTGTCGTTGCCGCCGCGCCGCAGCCTTCGGCCCAATGCCTGCAGGTACAGGGCCGATATATCGTCACCTCGCTCTCCTCTGGGCTGGCGGTCATCGACCAGCAACGGGCACACGAGCGCGTGCTGTACGACAGGCTGACCAGCCAAAACGCCCAGACCCAGGACCTCAGACAGGCGACCTCGCAGGCGCTGCTCTTCCCGGTGAACTGCCAGTTTACACCAGCCGACGCCGACCTCTTCGGCGAGCTGCTGCCCGACCTGCGGGGATACGGATTCGCCATCGACCCCATGGGGCAGTGCACATTCGTGGTCACCGCCACGCCGGCCGACCTGAAAGAGAGCCAACTGCAGGAGACCTTCGACCGCATGCTCGCCGACTACAAGAGTTCCACCCTGCAGAAATACAACAACCGCACGCAGAGCCTCTGCGCTTCGCTGGCACGCCAAATGGCCGTCAAACCCGGCACTGTGCTCGGCCAGGAGGAGATGCAGCAGCTGGTGGCCGACCTATTTGCCTGCCCCATGCCCGAAACCTCGCCCAGCGGCAAGAAGATTATCACCGTTGTCAAACCCGAAGAAATACTGAAATAGACACTATGACACAATACCAACCCCAAGGCTTCAGCCTGCTGCCTCCGGCAGTGAAACACCTGTTAATCATCAACGTCCTGGTCTTTGCAACCGACTATGTGCTGCAGAAACAGGGCATCTACCTGGCCAATATCCTGGCTCTGTTCAGCCTACAGTCGGGCAACTTCAATGTGTGGCAACCGCTGAGCTACATGTTCATGCATGCCAACCTGAGCCACATCTTCTTCAACATGTTCAACCTATGGATGTTCGGCGCCGCGATGGAGAACTTCTGGGGGACGAAGAGGTTCCTGTTCTACTACCTGGCCTGCGGCATCGGGGCCGGACTGCTCTACATGCTCTTGCCCGGAATGCACGTCACCGTGGGTGCCTCGGCAGCGGTCTACGGCCTGCTGCTGGCTTTCGGCATGACATTTCCCAACCAATACATCTACCTCTACTTCCTGATGCCCATCAAGACCAAATGGTTCATAACAGGCATGATAGTCATTGAGTTGTTGCAGGGCATCTTCTATTCCTACGACGGCGTGGCCCACTTTGCCCACTTGGGCGGCATGCTCATCGGGTTCCTGCTCATCATGTGGTGGCGGAAGCACCCGTTCTCGAGATTTTAAAAAGCAATAAAAAAAAATAACAACATGAAAAAAAGTATCATACTCATTGCCCTGCTGGTGTCCACCATGGCAGCCAGCGCACAAAAGAAAGACTTCTTCAATCTGGAGAACGAATGGATGAAGATGGTCGGATATTCATACCAGCCAGGCTACCCCTACGGTTTCTCGCTGGCAGGCGGCTCGTTCCTCTCCATGGGTTTTGCCGAAGAGGGCGCGCGCTACGACATATCGGCCACCGAATACCGCGAGCCGACATGGTCGCTGCGCTTCGGATGGCTGGGCTACAACTTCGACAAGGACATCACCGGACTGGGCGCCGTGTCGTTCCGCCCGATGCTGGTGATGGGCATTAACAAGACCAAGGACGTCACCACCGAGGACAATGGTTACACATGGACCAAGGAGGGCAACACATACTTCACGATGGCCCCATCGATTGTGGTGAACGTTTACATGGTGCACTTCTCCCTGGGCTACGAGATTGTCCCAAAGTTCAAAGAGCTGAACGGCCTGAACTTCGGCATTGGATTCTCCATTCCCTACAACAGGGACAAAGCCAGCGAGAAAGCGCAGCAGTGGATAGACAAACGCAACGCCAGCAAGAGGAAAGTCCAATAAACTGTCTGTCAAGCGCAAAGAAGGCATTTTTCGGATTGCATGCAAATAATTGTATGCAATCCGTTTTTTTTTCGTATATTTGCATCGCTCAACACAATACGTCACACACCATACAAGTGTGTGAATGAGTGTAAAATATATAGAATATCAATATTAATACAGACTATGGAATTAGCATCTAAGTACGACCCTCGGCAAATAGAGGAGAAATGGTATCAGTTCTGGCTTGACAAGAAACTCTTCCACTCGGAGCCCGACCACCGCGTGCCCTACACGGTGGTCATCCCGCCACCCAACGTGACGGGTGTGCTCCACATGGGCCACATGCTCAACAACACCATCCAGGACGTGCTGGTGCGCCGCGCCCGCATGCAGGGCAAGAACGCCTGCTGGGTGCCCGGCACCGACCACGCCAGCATTGCCACCGAGGCCAAGGTCGTCAAGATGCTCGCCGAGCGCGGCATCGACAAGCGCAGCCTCTCGCGCGACGAGTTCCTGAAGTACGCCTGGGAATGGAAGGAGCAGTACGGCGGCATCATCCTCAAGCAGCTCCGCAAGCTCGGCGCCAGCTGCGACTGGGACCGCACGGCCTTCACGATGGACGACATACGCTACGAGAGCGTGATGCGCGTCTTCGTCGACCTCTATAACAAGGGGCTCATCTACCGCGGCGTGCGCATGGTCAACTGGGATCCCCAGGCCCTCACCGCCGTCAGCGACGAGGAGGTCATCTACAAGGAAAGCCACGGCAAGCTGTTCTACCTCCGCTACTTCGTGGAGGGCGAGGATAAATATATCGTGGTGGCCACCACCCGTCCCGAGACCATCATGGGCGACACCGCCGTGTGCGTCCACCCCGAGGACGAGCGCTACTCCTGGCTCAAGGGCAAGCGCGTCGTCGTGCCCGGCGTGGGCCGCGTGGTGCCCATCATCATGGACGAATACGTGGACCGCGAGTTCGGCACCGGCGCCCTGAAGATCACCCCCGCCCACGATATCAACGACTACAACCTGGGCATGAAGTACAACCTCGAGTCCATCGACATTTTTGCCGACAACGGCACGCTCAATGAGCATGGCGGAAAGTACGCCGGCATGGACCGCTTCGCCTGCCGCAAGCAGATCGTCAAGGACCTCGAGGAGGCCGGCCTCATCGAGAAGATCGAGGACTACACCAACAAGGTGGGCCACAGCGAGCGCACCGACGCCGTCATCGAGCCCAAGCTCAGCGCCCAGTGGTTCCTCAAGATGGAGGGCCTCGCCAAGCGCGCCCTCGAGGTGGTCGAGGACGACACCATCCGCTTCCACCCCGCCAA
>DGTB01000161.1 GCA_002394185.1 Bacteroidales bacterium UBA4347
CCGCCTGCTCCTGCTGACGGCTACAAGGCCACCGTGCTCTACGAGGAGCAGCGACAGGGTTATAAGGCGCGCAAGATAGAGATTCAGCTGTCGCGCTACTACAAGGTGCCGGCCTACGTGCTGATTCCTGACGGCAAGGGGCCCCACCCGGCTGTCAACATGCTGCACGACCACGGCGGACATTTCTATATAGGTAAGGAGAAATGTATCTACCCTCTGGCCTGCGAGGACTCGACGGTGATCAAGGATGCGCTTGACTGGGCCAAGGGCTACGAAGGTCAGTTCTTCGGCGACTATCTGGCTCAGCATGGTTATGTGGTGCTGTCGGCCGACGCGCCGATGTGGGGCGAACGGGGCCAGAAGGAGGGTATGCAGCGCAACCTCTATGATATGATTGCGGGCAACATGATGATGTATGGCATAGACCTCTCGGCCTATATGACCTACGACGATATCGCTGCCACGGAATATCTGGCACAGATGCCTGAAGTGGATGCCAGTCGCATTGGCTGCACGGGGTGGTCGATGGGGGCTTATCGCGCCTGGATGCTGGCAGCACTGAGCGACCGCATCAAAGCGGGGGCTGCCGTGTGCTGGATGGTGACTGCCGACGAACAGATGGGATTCAAATACAGTCGCACGGAGAATGGCGGGTTTGCCAACTGTCTGCCAGGATTGCGCCGCTGGTTGGACTACCCCCACATCGCCAGCATAGCCTGTCCCAAGGCCATGCTGTTCATCAACGGCACACAGGACAAACTCTTCCCCGTGGCAGGGGTGGAAAAGGCTTTCAGCACGATGCACGATGTCTGGAAGAGTCAGGGTGCTGACAATCTGCTAGAGACAGAACTCTGGGACATGCCTCACAGCTGCGGCAAGAGATCGCAGCAACGCGTACTCGAATTCTTCAATAAGTATTTAAAATAAACGATAACTCATGCGAACCAAAATCTTTACAATCTTCATGATGAGCCTCGGCATAGCACCGGTCAGCGCTCAACAGTTACCCTATCAGAACGTACAGCTCAGTGCGGCACAGCGTGCCGACGACTTGCTGAAGCATCTCACCATCGACGAGAAGGTCAGTCTGATGATGGACACCTCGCCTGCCATTCCCCGTCTGGGTATCCCTCAGTTCCAGTGGTGGAACGAGGCACTGCACGGCGTGGGGCGTAATGGCTTTGCCACCGTGTTTCCCATCACCATGGCCATGGCTGCCTCGTGGGACGATGCCCTGCTGCACCAGGTATTTACAGCCGTGAGCGACGAGGCACGGGTGAAAGCGCAGCAGGCCAAGCGCACGGGCGACATCAAGCGCTACCAGAGTCTGTCGTTTTGGACACCAAACATCAACATCTTCCGCGACCCGCGCTGGGGACGCGGACAGGAGACTTACGGTGAAGACCCTTACCTGACGGCCCGCATGGGACTGGCTGCGGTGCGCGGACTGCAGGGCGTGGGCTACCAAGGCGAAGATCTGGGCATATCGAAATACCGCAAGTTGCTGGCTTGCGCCAAGCACTTTGCCGTGCACAGCGGACCGGAGTGGAACCGGCATGAGTTTAATATTGAGAACCTGCCTGAGCGCGACCTCTGGGAGACGTATCTGCCTGCCTTCAAGGCACTGGTGCAGGAGGGAAAGGTGGCCGAGGTGATGTGCGCCTACCAGCGCATTGACGGTCAGGCTTGTTGCGCCCAGACGCGCTACGAGCAACAGATACTGCGCGACGAATGGGGATTCGACGGACTGATCACCAGCGACTGCGGTGCCATACGCGACTTTCTGCCCCGCTGGCACCATGTGGCTGAGGATGGCGCCGAAGCATCGGCCAAGGCGGTGCTGGCTGGCACCGATGTGGAGTGCGGCTCGGAATACAAGCACCTGCCCGAGGCGGTGAGGCGCGGCGACATCAAAGAGGCCGACCTGGACCGCAGTCTGCGCCGACTGCTCATAGCGCGTTTCGAATTGGGCGACTTCGACCCGGACAGCATAAATCCCTGGACAGCACTGCCCGAGAGCGCGATTGCTTCGCCTGCTCATAAGCAACTGGCTCTGGAGATGGCTCGCAAGAGTATCGTGCTGCTCAAGAACAATGGGGTGCTGCCACTGGCCTCTACTGCTGGCGACGTGGTGGTGATGGGGCCTAACGCCAACGACTCGGTGATGATGTGGGGCAACTACGCGGGTTATCCCACGCATACCATCACAGCCCTCGACGGCATCCGCCACTATGTGCCGCAGGCACGCTATATCCCTGGTTGTGCCCTCACGCGCAACGAGGTGTATGAGAGTCGGTTCGGCCTGCTCAAAGACCCGCTCGGCAACAGGGGCATGCAGATAGCCTACTGGAACAATACAGATATGCAGGGCGAGCCGGTGACGGTGGTGAACACACGTCAGGCCGTCAACCTGAGTAACGGCGGCAACACGGTGTTTGCACCTGGTGTGAACCTGGAGAACTGCTCGGCACGTCTTGACGCCACACTCCTGGCGCAGACCGACGAGACACTGCTCTTCCCCATCAGCGGCGATGACAAACTACGCCTCATCGTGAATGGCGACACGCTGGTGAACATCTGGAAGGGACGCCAGCGCATCCAGGGGGCGATGCCACAAGTAGCAGTGAAAGCAGGACAGCATTACCGCATACAGATAGACTACGTGCAGGAAAGTGGCTACGGTGCCCTGAACTTCGATGTCAAGAAGAGGCTGGCTCCTACTGCTGACGAACTGTTGGCACAGATAGGAGGGGCTGAGACGGTGATCTTCGTAGGTGGCATCTCGCCCAGTCTTGAAGGTGAGGAGATGCGTGTGAGCGAACCGGGCTTCAAGGGGGGCGACCGCACCAGCATCGAACTGCCTCAGGTGCAGCGCCAGTTGCTGGCTATGCTCCACGGGGCTGACAAGCGCGTGATCTTCGTCAACTGCTCTGGCTCTGCCATCGCCATGGTGCCCGAGCTGGCATCGTGCGATGCCATTCTGCAGTGGTGGTATGGGGGCGAACAGGGCGGCACGGCTCTGGCCGAGGTGCTCTTCGGAGTCTATAACCCCAGCGGCAAGTTGCCCGTCACCTTCTATCGCAGCACGGATGATCTGCCCGACTTCCTAGACTACACCATGACGGGACGTACCTACCGCTATTTCAAAGGTCAGCCGCTGTTCCCCTTCGGTTTCGGACTGAGCTACACTACCTTCAGTACCTCGAAACCCGTATATAAGAATGGTAAGGTGCAGGTGAAAGTGAGCAACACGGGTAGCCGTGAGGGACTGGAGACGGTACAGGTGTATATACGTCGTGTGGCAGATACAGCCGGACCTCTCAAGACACTGCGTGCCTACCAGCAGCTGCTGCTGGCACCGGGCGAGACGAAGACCATCGACATCGCACTGCCCCGCAAGAGCTTTGAGGGCTGGGATGCTGCCACCAACACCATGCGCGTGGTGCCTGGTAAGTATGAGGTGATGGTGGGTCACTCCAGTGCCGACAGCGATTTGCAGAAAATCCTGGTGAGCATCAAATAGGAAATACCAAACAATACAAAATAGAATCATGAACAAGAAACTACTATTAAGCTTATCTCTCTTGTCGCTGACACTGGCGGCACAGGCGCAATACCAGTCGAAGGTATGGTGCCCCGACAATGGCAATGGTACCTACACCAACCCGGTGATCAATGCCGACTATTCTGACCCCGACGTGTGCGTGGGACCAAGTGGCGATGACTACTATCTGACGGCTTCGAGCTTCCACTGCACGCCGGGACTGCCCATCCTGCACTCCAAGGACCTGGTGAACTGGCAGATTGTGGGCTACGCGCTGAAGAACCTCTACACGGGTCACGAGGCGCTGCTGCAGCACTTCGGCAGTAAGCCGCAGCACGGCAACGGGGTGTGGGCTCCCAGCATACGCTACCACAACGGTCAGTACTATATCTACTGGGGCGACCCCGACTTTGGTGTGATGATGGTGAAGACCAAGAACGGCGATCCTGCCGGTGAGTGGGAAGACCCCGTCTGCGTGATCAAGGGACAGGGCTATATCGACACCACCCCACTCTGGGATGAGGATGGACGCTGCTATCTGGTGAACGGATGGGCCAACTCGCGCGCCAAGTTCGCATCGGTGCTGACAGTGCGCGAGCTGAATGCGGAGGGCACGAGACCTATCGGGCAACCGGTGATCGTGTTCGACGGTAACGGCACGGAGAACCGCACCTGCGAGGGGCCGAAGTTCTACAAGCGCAACGGCTGGTACTGGATTATGTGTCCGGCGGGTGGCGTGCCCACAGGCTTCCAGTTGGCCATGCGCTCCAAGAGTCCCTATGGTCCCTACGAGCACAAAATCGTGCTGGCACAGGGCAAGACCAATATCAACGGACCGCACCAGGGTGCCTGGGTACACACCAAGTATGGCGAGGACTGGTTCCTGCACTTCCAGGACAAGGAGGCCTACGGGCGCGTGGTGCATCTGAACCCGGTGGACTGGACCAGTGGCTGGCCTATCATGGGACAGAAAGGGGAGCCGGTGACCACCTATCGCAAACCGAAAGCGGCGGTGAGCACGATCGTGAACCCGGTGGAGAGCGACGAGTTTAACCAACCTGCCCTGGGACTGCAATGGCAGTGGCACGGCAACTACGACGAGAAGTTTGGGGTGCCCACAGCCTTTGGCACCTTCCGCATCTACACCCACAAACTGTCGGAGGGCTGGAAAAATTTCTGGGAAGTGCCCAACATGCTACTGCAGAAGACGCCTGCCGACCGCTTTACGGTGACCACCAAACTGCGCTTCACCTCGAAGGCTGAGGGACAGATGGGCGGACTCATCATGATGGGACTGGACTATACAGCCTTGGTAGTGCGCCGTACCGGCAAGCAGTTCGAACTGGTGCAGCTCAC
>DGTB01000077.1 GCA_002394185.1 Bacteroidales bacterium UBA4347
TCTCAGTTTTCAGTTCTCAGTTTTCCCCATGAACGACCCCAGAATAGACAAGCACTTACAGAACGACAAGCAGCTGCCGCTGCGGCCGTTCCTCGTTGCAGGCATCCCCTTCCTGGTCATGCTGCTGGCCTTTCTGCTCACCTTCTTCCAAGGATGCACCGAACTGGGCAGCGCCAGCAAGCACAACATCTACGACCCCACCAGCTCCCTGAGTGAGGATGAGGGCTTCGTAGGCAAGTCCAACCAGCTGCTCAGACACCTGCTCGCCAAGGTCGACTCCAGCGTGGAGGCCACCTGCCTCGACAGTCTCAACAAGCGATACAAGGCGCTTGAGTTCGCTCTTCCGTATGGCGAGGAGCACAAGGCCTACATCGAAGCCGCCGACCTACGCCTGGTGGCCGTCCATCCAGAGTACATCAGCGACGACGATCTGCGCGTGTTCTACTACAACAGCCGTCTGCCGCAGCTGCTCCGACTGCAGTCACAGCAGAAGGGCGAGACCTTCTTCAGGCTCACGCTGAGCCCCGTTCCCAAGACCGTCAGGGGAGGTGTGAAGCCCATCGTCGTCAAGGACATCACCCTCATCCCGTCCATGTTCAAGGTGATGCTGACCAAGAGCCCCTGGACCGGCACCATCTATGCCAACGACAACTGTCTCTTCAGCGACACCAACGCCGTGTTCCTCAGCTACGGAAACACCGTGCTGCCCCTGAGAACACAGAAGAAGCTCACCCGCGACAACCCCATCTTGTTCCAGGCAGTCATGCACGACGGCACCCTGCTCGCGTCAGCGCAGCCGTCCCAGACCACCAAAGAGCCAGCCTCTCAGACGCCCCGACGCCCGGCGCCGATAGACTATTACGACTACTACACGAAGGCCTTTGCCACCGACGCCCAGCGAGCCGTGCGCATCGAACTGCACGACGAGCCGCTGAAGCCCCGTCTGGCCAGCTTCCTCATCAGCTGCACCCGCGACAGCGTCCTCATCTCCGCCAACACGCCCGTCAACGTGGTGGCCGACGGACAGTCGCTCACCTTCCTGCCCCCCACGACAGGCTCGCAGCGCCCGCCCGTCATTCCGTTCCGCGACGGCATGAAACTCATCGTCTACGACATGCAGAACCAGAAGATGGGCGAGTTCGCCCTCCAGCGCGAAAACCCCGCCCGCGTGCTCTCCTGTCTGGTGCATGCCAGCACCGGCACCAGCCGCTTCTACATCGCCCCCGAGCAGACCGACCTCTTCACCCAGCAGATGCTGAAGGGACTGGCCCGCCATTTCTCCAGCAGCGACAACATAGACAGCCTGCAGCTGTCCATAGACCCGCTGCTCTCGCGTGAGTTCGAGGCCGACGTGAAGCGCTATCTCCACGACCTGCAGCAGACCATCAGCCGCGAGAAGCCCGCCTCGCAGGTGAAGGAACAGTATGACATGTCGGTCACCATCATGGACCTTGCCACCGGCGACATCCTCGCATCACCGTTCTACAACACCCTGTTCGACAGCTCCGACTTCCCCGTGGCGCTGCGCATGACCACACGCAACGCCGCCCTCTCGCGCCGCTCCATCGGCTCCGTGTTCAAGCCCATGGTCGCCCTGGCCGCCGTCGAGGCCACGCCGTCGCTGCTCAACATGGACACACAGGCGCCCCGTCGCTACAGTGTCAACGGCAGTCTCGACGACCCGAAGGCCA
The DNA here is from genome assembly GCA_002394185.1 of Bacteroidales bacterium UBA4347. GTDB lineage: Bacteria > Bacteroidota > Bacteroidia > Bacteroidales > P3 > Colimorpha. Next base: position 1,692 of record DGTB01000077.1, read on the forward strand.
AGGCAACGTTCTTCGGACGGAGCACCTACGCCTGGGCACGCAAGTCGGCCACCCACTGGGGAGGATGCAACTTCACCACCTTCCTGCAGCGTTCCGACGACGTCTACCCCGTGGCGCTCGCCGCATTGGCCATGACAGGACAGGACATGGACGCAGCCACCATCACCACGCTCCCCCTTTCGGGCAACAGCAACTTCTTTGAGCTGGGCCGGGGACAGATGCTGAAGTTCAAGCGCTTCAGCGATGCCAACCCCTCATCATCCACACAAGCCCCGTCAAACGGCGCCATCGACACGCGCGACCATCCCTTCACCGACTGGCTGGCCTACCTCTATAACACCAGCTACGACAAGGATCTCTACGTCGACCTCAACCCCTTTGCCGCCCTCATCAACCGCACCGACCCCAGCCGCAAGGAAGATTTCGGACTCGAGGAAGTCAGTCCCGAGCTCACCAGTCTGCGTATGGACCGCTTCTACGACGGCGACGACTTCAAGGCGCGGCTCGTGCCGTGGGTGCTCGGACAGGGCGACAACGCCTGGAACTGCATCAAGCTCACCGAGGCATGGGCGCGAATGATAGGCAAGTACGACGTCAAGGCATCGTTCCTGCGTTCCGACACACTCCATCCCGTTTCGCTCGTTCGCGACGGCGCCCAGTTCCCCAGCAGCTCCGTCGGACAGCGGTCGCTGAGTGCCATCAACGCCACGTGGAACAGCTTCCTCGACAAGCTCAGCAGCGCCCAGAAAGGCGGTTCGCTCCTGAAGCAGATGAACGACCGCGTGGACGCCCTCAACAAAGCCGAGCACACCTCGCTGACGCTCTTCTCGAAGACCGGAACGCCCGATGCCTACATCCGCTATGAGTTCCCCATGCTCGGCGGCAACAACCGCTACGTCGACGTCGGCCTCTACGCCTTCGCCCTGACCGATGGCGGCCAGTATGAGCGCATCCGGCAGAACCAGCCCGCCAAGGGCATCGCCTGCGTGGTGCGCATCACCCGCTCCTATCAGTGCCGGCAGTGCCGCCCAGGCCACCAATGCCGCAGCTGCGAGAGCTTCTGGGGACTCAAGTCGGCGCACGCCCGCGACTTCTT
>DGTB01000060.1 GCA_002394185.1 Bacteroidales bacterium UBA4347
TATATACTGTATATAGGAACTATATGAGAAGTATATAAGAACTATATGTGAAGTGGCGAAGAGGGGGCGAATCGGGGTCGGACAAGGGGCGGGGAGAGCGCGGGGGTGAGCTGTTGATAAAATTATTTGGCGGTGTTGTTTTTTCTTTGTATCTTTGCACTTTGTTTTAAAACATATATTATTATGAAAAGCATTGCAATACTTACGGGCGGCGGCCCCGCCCCTGGAATGAATACAGTGGTGGCCTCTGTGGCCAAAACCTTCCTCCGCGACGGCTATCGCGTCATCGGTCTGCACGGCGGCTACAGCGCCCTGTTCACCGACAAGCCCCGCATGCAGGACCTCGATTTCCTCACCGCCGACGAGATTTTCAACAAGGGCGGCAGCATCCTGAAGATGAGCCGTTTCAAACCCACGTCCGAAGACTTCGAGCAGCGGTTCAACCTTAAGCTCTTCACCGACAACGAGATCAAGCTCCTTGTCACCGTGGGTGGCGACGACACCGCGTCGACGGCCAACCGCATTGCCAAGTTCCTGGCCGACAAGCACTATCCCATTGCCAACATCCATGTGCCCAAGACCATCGACAACGACCTTCCGCTGCCCAACAGCAGCCCCACCTTCGGCTACAACAGCGCCAAGGCCCAGGGTTGTGTGCTGGCCACCGCCGTCATGGAGGATGCCCGCACCAGCGAGAACTGGTTCGTGGTCAGCGCCATGGGCCGTTCCGCCGGCCATTTGGCCCTCGGCATCGCCGGCGCCTGCCACTACCCGATGGTCATCATCCCCGAGTTCTTCAACAAGACCGAGATCACCGTCGAGAAGATTATCAACATGGTCATTTCCTGCATCGTCAAACGCAAGATCATGGGCATCAACTACGGCGCCGCCATGATCAGCGAGGGCGTGTTCCACAGCCTCAGCGACGAGGAAATCAAGAACAGCGGCATCCACTTCAGCTACGACGAGCACGGCCACCCCGAGCTGGGCAAGGTCAGCAAGGCCCACATCTTCAACGACCTGCTGGAGCGCAAGGCCAAAGAGATAGGCCTCAAGGTGAAGACCCGCCCCGTGGAAATCGGCTATGAGATCCGCTGCCATACCCCCATTGCTTTCGACCTCACCTACTGCTCGCTGATGGGCATGGGCGTGCACACCCTCTTCAACCAGGGCTGCACGGGCTGCATGGTCTATGTGGACCATCAGGGCACTGTCAGCCCCCTCTACCTCAAGGACCTGCAGGACCCCGAGACGGGCAAGATTCCGCCGCGCCTGGTCAACGTCGCCAGCAACAAGGTGATGTCCTACGTCAACGACATCATGGATTACATCACCCCCGCCGACTACGAGGCCGCGAAGAAATATGTCGCCAACCCCGAAGAGTATGACTTCAAGAAAATCCTTAACTGGTAACTTTTTAAAAGACAAGAAAAACAAGAAAGACAATGGGAAAGCCACGCGGTTTTCCCGGTCTTTCTTGTCTTTTGACGCAAAGGCCTGCATGAGCGCATTGGTCTGCTTGTTTTTCTTGTCGTTCTTGTCTTCCACCCCGTTGCAGGCACAGTCGAAGAAGCAGCTGGAGAAGGACAAAGCCAAGGTGGAGCAGGAAATCAAGAACCTCAACAGCCAGCTCTCCAAAGCCAAGAAGAACAGCAAGGCCGGCCAGCAGCAGCTCAACCTGCTGGAGAAGAAAATTGCCGAGCGCACCAAGCTCATCAACAACCTCAACGGTCAGCTCAACCTGCTGAACATCCGCATGACGGAGACCGAGGACAGCATTGCCCTCATCCGTGGGCAGGTGGACAGCATGAAGCTGGAGTACGGCAAGGTGGTGCGCGCCCTCTACCGCGAGCGCGGCAACCTCGACAAGCTGGTGCTTGTTCTTGATACCAAGAGCTACAACTACGCCTACCTGCGCACCAAGTATTTCCGCGACTACAGCCGCTACCGCCGTCGCCAGGCCATGGCCATCCACCAGAAGGAGCAGGAGCTGAACAACGTGGGCGAGGAGCTGCGCCGCCAGCAGCGCGAGCAGACCAGCCTCGTGGAGCAGCACCGCAAGCAGAAGGCCGAGCTTGCCAGCGAGCAGAAAACGCGCCAGAAGGAGCTGAAAAACAGTAAGCAGCAGGAGAAGAGCCTCCAAAACCAGATTGCCAAGAAGGAGAAGCAGAAGCGCGAGTTGCAGCAGCAGATACAGCGCATCATTAACGAGGAGATTGCCAAAGCCCGCAACGCCAAGAAACAGCAGCAGTCCGCGGGCAGCAATGGCAGCAAGGTGAGCGGCAACGCGTCGGCGCCGAGTGCCGCCGAGGTGGCGCTGAGCAACGACTTCGCCTCCAACAAGGGCCGTCTGCCGTGGCCGGTGGCCTACAACAAGGTGGCGCGCGAATACGGCAAGTACACCCATTCCTCCGGCGGACAGAACATGAACAACGGCATCGACCTCATGTGTGCTTCCGGCGCCGCCGTGAAGAGTGTCTTCGGTGGCACGGTGACGAGGGTGTTCACCTGTCCCAACGGCACCAAGGGCATCATCGTACGCCACGGCGACTACCTGACGGTCTACGCCAACATGGGCACCGTCAGCGTCAGCGAAGGGCGCAAGGTGACCACGGGGCAGAACCTGGGCACCGTGTACACGAACAGCGACGGCGTGGCCGAGTTCTCCTTCCAGCTGTGGAAAGGCACCGCCTCGCAGAACCCGAGATTATGGCTGAGATAGTGGTTAGTGTTTAGTGTTAAGTGTTTAGTGTTAAGTTTTTTTAATTGAAAGATAAGGTATTTTTTATAACGGACTCGCATTTGGGCAGCGGCTCGGACTCCAGGGAGCGCGAGCTGCTGCTCTGCCGTTTGCTGGACGAGATTGAGCCCGACTGCAAGCAGCTGATGCTGCTGGGCGACATCTTCGACTTCTGGTTCACCTACCGCTATCTTGTGCCCCGCGGGCATGTGCGGTTGTTGGGCAAACTGGCCGAGTTGGCCGACAAGGGCGTGGAAATCCATTTCTTTATCGGCAACCACGACATGTGGATGTTCGACTACCTGACGGAGGAGATGGATGCCATCGTGCACAACGACCCAGTGGTGATGGAACTCTGCGGCAAGCGGGTACTGATAGGCCACGGCGACGGCCTGGGGCACATCGACCGCTGGTTCGATTTTGTCCGCGTCTTCTTCCGCAGCCGTTTCTGCCAGAAGCTGTTCAAGATGCTGCCGTCGGCCTTCACCTTCGGCATTGCCCACCGATGGAGCGACAGCAACAAGCGCAAGCATGCCAAACACGACATGCTGCACTACCTGGGCGACGACCGCGAGGGCATCGTCATCTACTGTAAGGAGAGGCTGCAGAAGGAGCATTTCGACTACTGCATCTTCGGCCACCGCCACACGCCGCTGACGCGCGACCTCGGCGGCGGTTGCACCTACGTCAACGTGGGCGACTGGCTGCACAACCGCAACTACGCCGTCATGTCGGAAGACGGCACCGTGGAGCTGCGGGACTATACATCTCCCACTTCGTGAGATCATGGAAATACCCCACACTTCCGTGTGGGGTTATTGAGAGTTATGCCTCTCCGAGGCAATCTATAGAAGTCGTCTTAGTCGAATCAACCGAATAATCCCCGCAAGCGATTCGAGTAATTCGCCGTTACTGAACCGCGCAAGCAATTAGAGTAATTCGCCAGTAATTAACCTGCGTAGCATTCGTAAAATCCGAGTAATTCGCCGTTACCATTACTCGCCGTCACCGTATTCGCACGTAGCGTAGGTCGAGGTTGTTCATGGCGTTGCTGCGTAGGCCGGAGACGTTCTTGTGTGTGAAGTGGAGAATCTGGTCGTAGTAGAGCACCATGACCGGGGCCTCCTGCATCACCAGGCTGTCGATGGACTGGTAGAGGCGTGTGCGCTCGTCGGGGTCGGTGCAGCTGCGGGCCTGGGTGTAGAGCCTGGTGACCGTGGGGTTGCTGAAGCGAGTGTAGTTGGGCCCTGCGGGGGTGCGGTTGGGGCCGTAGAAGAGCGAGAGGTAGTTCTCGGCGTCGGGGTAGTCGGCCACCCAGGAGCCGCGGAACCACTCGCACTTGCCCTGTGCCATCTGTTCGCGGAGGGCGGCGGGGGGATTGACGTCGACCTGGATGTCCATGCCCAGGAGACCGAGCTGCTGCTGGATGTATTTGCAGAGGTCGAGGTAGTTGGCTGTAGTGGAGAGCTTGAGTTTGGGCAGCCCTTTGCCGTCGGGGTAGCCCGCCTCGGCGAGGAGCTGCTTGGCGCGTTCGGGGTTGTACTCGTAGCCGCAGTCGCTGTAGCCCGGCAGGCCGCGGGGAATGAAGCCGCCGACGCCGGGGGCGCCGATGTTGTTGCGCAGGTAGCGCATCATCTTGCGGCGGTCGAAGCCGCAGCAGATGGCCTGGCGCAGGCGGCGGTCGTGGAGGGGACTGGCGGTGTTCTCCATGTCGAAGCCCAGGTACTCGGTGTTGAGGTAGGGGGTGGAGACCATGTCGATACGGTCGGCGTATTTGTCCTTCAGCTGTCCGTCGAGGGTGAGGATTTCGTCCTTGTAGCTGGCGTCGAGCGAGTTCATGAAGTCGAGGTTGCCCTTGACGAACTCCAGGAAGACCGTGTGGCGGTCGACGATGAAGGTGACGGCGACGGCGTCGAGGTAGGGCAGGGGGGTGCCTTCAGCGTCGCGTTCGAAGTAGTCGGGGTTCTTGCGCAGCACCAGCTTCACGCCCTCTTTCCAGTATTGGAAACGGAAGGGGCCGGTGCCGCAGGGGTGCTTGCGGAAGTCCTTGCCGTACTGCTCCACCACTTCGCGTGGCACCACGGAACAGTAGACCATGCCCAGCATCGAGAGGAAGGGGGCGAAGGGCTCCTTGAGGCGGATGGCGAAGGTGGTGTCGTCGATGGCGCTGAAGTCCTCCACATCGCCGAATATCCATGCTCCCGGCGAGGCCACCGAGGGGTCGACGATGCGATGGAAGCTGTAGGCGAAATCGTGGGCGGTGACGGTGCGGCCGTTGTGGAAACGCACGTCGTCGCGGAGGGTGAAGGTATAGCGCAGGCCGTCGTCGCTGATGTCCCAGCGCTTGGCGATGCAGGGTTGCACCTGCAGGTTGGTGTCCAGCTGTATGAGTCCGTTGTAGAGTTGCCGGCAACCCCAGATGATGCTCTGGTCCTTGGCGAAAGCGGGGTCGAGGGTGGCGATGCCGGCGCTCTCGTTGTAGCGGAATATCTGCTTGTCGTCGTGACGGTGGCCCGAGCAGGCGGCAAGCAGGAGGAGGGCGAGGAAGAGAGGGATGTATCTCGATGACTTCATTGCACCAGAATCAGCAGGTCGTTCTGCTGCCCTTTGACGATGCCTCCGCGGATGCCGAAGGTCTGCTCGCTGCTGTCGGGCAGCACGATGCGTATGTCGCCGGCGGCGAGGGCCGAGATGATGGGGGCGTGGTTCTCCAGTATTTCGAACTTGCCCCCAACGCCGGGCAGCTGCGCCAGCTTGGCGTCGCCCTCGAAGAGCGATGAGTCGGGTTTGGATATCTTGATCTTCATAAGGGGTTATTGGTTATTGGTTATGGGTTATGGGGGACTGACGCGGCCTTGCTGGGGCAGGAGCCGATAACCCATA
>DGTB01000206.1 GCA_002394185.1 Bacteroidales bacterium UBA4347
GCGCTCGGTTTTCATTATCTTTGCACCCAATGACGAGAAGGTTTCTGTTTACAGTTCTTCTGCTGGCCCTTTGGTGCACTGCCGCATGGCCGCAGGACGATGAGAGCGCCGGGAAAGTGAAATTCCCCGGCGGCAAATGCTGGCTCTACCGCATCACACTCTCCGACAAGAACGGCACCCCCTACCAGATAGACCATCCCGAGGCTTTCCTCTCACAGAAAGCCATCGCCCGGCGACAACGGCAGGGGCTGAGGGTCGACTCTACCGACCTGCCGCTTCCACCTGCCTATCTGGAGCAAATCAGCGCCACAGGGGCAGAGATAAAATGCCAAAGCAAGTGGAACCGCACCGTGCTTGTCAGGGTGAAGAATAGCAAGACCATCCATGCCGTGGAACGGCTCCCCTTCGTCGCGGCCACCATGAAACTGTGGACCTCGCCCGACTCCGTGAAACCGCCCGTGCGCTCCTTCTTCCACAAAGACTTCTCGCCGTGGGAAGAAGAGACCGACAATCCCTACGGACGGGCCGCCATGCAGATAAACCTCGTCAACGGCGCCTCACTCCATAAGTCGGGCTACCGCGGTCGCGGACTCACCATCGCCGTGTTCGACGGCGGATTCATGAATGTGGACCGCATTCCCGCCATGCAGAAAATCAATATCCTCGGCACACGCGACTTCGTGGCCTTACCCTCCAAGGACATCTTCCAGGAAATAGACCACGGCACCAAGGTGCTGAGCACCATGGCGGTCGATGAGCCGGGCATGTTCGTGGGCACCGCCCCTGAGGCGGCCTTCTACCTCTGCCGCACCGAAGACGCCAACACGGAGTCGAGAGCGGAGGAGGACTACTGGGCTGCCGCAGCCGAATTTGCCGACTCCGCAGGCGTCGACATCATCAACAGCTCGCTCGGCTACCACGACTTCAACGACCCCTCCACCAATTATACCTACGACGACCTCGACGGAAAAACCTCGCTCGTATCGCACACGGCATCGCTCCTGGCCGGCAAGGGCATGCTGCTGGTGAACAGTGCGGGCAACGACGGCATGGGCACCTGGAAACTCATCGGCGTGCCGGCCGATGCCGACGATATCCTCACCGTGGGGGCGGTGAACGGACAGAAACAGAATGCGGCCTTCTCCTCGCTCGGACCCTCCATCGACGGAAGGGTAAAGCCCGATGTCATGGCACTGGGCAGCCCGGCGGCCGTGGTCACCGGACGGGGCACCATCATCAACGATATGGGCACGTCCTTCGCCTCGCCCGTCATGGCGGGCATGGTGGCCTGCCTCTGGCAGGCGCTCAGCGACAAGACGGCCCTGCAAATCATACAAATCGTCAGGCGGAGCGGACATTGCTTCCAACGGCCGAACAACGTGTACGGATATGGTATTCCCGATTTCGGAAAAGCCCTCCAGATGGGACGAAAAGACAACCCTGCCTATGATACACAACATGAATGAAACCTCCCTGCCGAAAAATGCACTCTCGCTCCTCGAACTCAACGGGATGGTGAGCGAGGTAATAGCCACCACGCTCTACGACGAGTATTGGGTGGTGGCCGAACTGGCCGATGTGGCCGAAAGGGGCGGCCACTGCTACATGGACCTCATACAGCGGGGCGAAAACACCAACACCACCGTGGCAAGGGCCTCGGCGCGCTGCTGGCGAAACCGGTGGACAGTCCTGAAACCTTACTTCCAGCGGGTGGCCGGACAACCGCTGGCCAGCGGAATGAAACTCATGCTCAAGGTGAGGGCCAACTTCCATGAGAATTTCGGCTTCTCATGGATAGTAAACGATGTCGACCCTACCTTCACGCTCGGCGATATGGCACGAAAACGGGCCGAAATCGTCAGAATACTCAAAGAGGAGGGCATCTTCGACGACAACCGAAACCTGCCCTTCCCGCTCTTCGCACAGCGAATAGCCGTCATCTCCAGCGCTACAGCGGCCGGATACGGCGACTTCTGCCGCCAACTCGAGGACAACGACTATGGCTACCGTTTCCATACCGTGCTCTTCCCGGCTGTCATGCAGGGCGAGGCGGTGGAGAGCAGTGTCATCGAGGCGCTCACCGAGGTGAACAACCGCATCGACGACTTCGACTGCGTGGTCATCACACGCGGAGGAGGCGCCACCACCGACCTCTCCGGTTTCGACGCGCTCCAACTGGCACGCATTGTGGCGCAGTTCCAACTGCCGGTCATCACCGCCATCGGACACGACCGCGATGAGAGCGTGCTCGACCAGATAGCCAATGTCAGGGTCAAGACACCGACGGCCGCCGCGGCCTTCCTCATCGACCACCTGCACAAGGTAGACGAACGCATCGGGCAGGCGGGCACACGCATCGCCCAAATCGTGGAGCAGCGCATACAGGCGGAGAAAAACCGGCTCGCCCTCACCGCCACCCGGCTTACCGCCCTCTTCACCGTGGTCAAGACCCAGGGCGAGGCCCGCCTCCAGACCCTCCTGCAGCGCATACAGCACACCGCCCGGCAGAACATGGAGAGCGCCCAATACCGCCTCGACTTGCTGCAGACCTCGCTGCTACCC